>NZ_JAYWCK010000088.1:0-7771 GCF_043780635.1 Flavobacterium sp. | reverse complement strand
TATGATGGTTCCCGTTTTACTGCTGATATGGCAATACAAAACGTGATAGGCGACAGTTTTCGAGGTGCCACTTGGGTGTCCATTCACAATGGCGGAGGCGTGGGTTGGGGCGAAGTAATAAATGGCGGATTTGGTATGGTTCTTGATGGATCAAAAGAAGCCTCAAAGCGCATAGAATCAATGCTTTTCTGGGATGTCAACAACGGGATTTCTAGAAGAAGTTGGGCACGGAGTGAAGGCGCTATTTTCGCCATAAAAAGGGCGATGGAAACACAACCATTGTTGAAAGTTACGCTTCCAAATATAGTAGATGAACATTTATTTTAAATAAAAATTCTAAATATTAAATTATGAAAACAATTAAAATACTTCCGCTATTACTCCTTTTTATATTGAGTTCTTGTAGTTCTGTAACTGTGTATTCTGATTTCGACAAAAAAGCAGATTTTAGCCCATACAAAACGTATGCTTTTCATAAAGCAGGAATTGACAAAGTTCAAATTTCACAACTTGATAAGAACAGAATTCTTAACGCAATTGATGCTGAACTTACTAAAAAAGGAATGACTAAAAGTGAAACCCCTGATTTACTAATTAATTTTTTCACTAAAGAAAGAGAACGTGTTGACGTAAATCAATATTCCTACGGTTGGGGTTATGGTTGGGGTTGGGGTTGGAATCCGTATTTATGGGGAGGGCAACCTTTTGTAAGCACTTCGACAGAGGGTACGCTCTTCATTGATTTAATCGATGCAAAGAAAAAAGAATTAATTTGGCAAGGAGAAGGCGTAGGCTATTTAACTCAAAATCGTTCTGAAAAAGAAGCTAGAATTAACGAATTTGTTGCAAAAATTTTGATGCAATATCCGCCAGTTAAGAAGTAATCAGGTTGCAGATTTTAGATTGCAGATGAAATTTATAAAAACGAACCGCGTCAGAAGTGATGCGGTTTTTTTATGGTTTTAATTTCCGTTGAAACTCATTCGGATTATTCACAACTTCTCCATCATATTTCAACTTCCAACCCATAGAATTAGTTACAATTAGGATTTTGGACAACTCACTTATTAATCTGTTTTTGGCATTGGATTTTAAAGAAGATTTTGCAATTTTCTTGGCTAAATTTGCTTTTGCAATTTTATTTATTTTGTTATAATCATCTCCCGTAAATTCGTTGAAAGTACTTTGGTCAACGTTATAATATTTAATATCAGGACTAATTTTAATTTCTTCTTCGGGAATATTTGTGATAGTTACCGTTTTGTTTGGCGCATCAATATCATATTTCACTTGACTCAAATCAAAACTAACCGTAACATCTGCGTTGATGACAACCAATGCTTTTTTCTCAAACGAAATCATATCGCCAAAATATTTATTCTGGTCCTTATAGGTCATAACCTGTGAAAAATGCCCTTCCGTGACAACCAATTTTCCAACATTTTTGATTTGTTCCTGAATCAGAGCTGTGTCGTATTCAACCGTTGATGTATCGTTTTTAGAAGCAAAATATTTATATCCAAAGAAAAGGACGAAGGCTACTAGGATTACCATTACCCATTTTCTGACTTCTGTTATTGTTCCAAAAAAGGTTGGTTTCACTGGTACTTGTTGTGTCATATTAAAATTTTATATGTGGAAATTTCAATGCTAAAGTATTAATTTTTTGTTTCAAATTATCAAGGAATTTTTTATGACTTTCTGAATTTGGATTAAAAGGTCTATGAGCCAATCCTTTTTGAATTGTTTCGACATCCTCCATAATCGAATGACTTTCTTCGGAAATAGTAGTTTGAGAAAATCGCTCCCAAATATAATCTATCGCTAATTTACTGGGATGCAACATATCATCGGCATAGAATCGGTAATCGCGAAGTTCATCCATCATTATTTCGTAGGAAGGAAAGTAATTTAGGATTTCAGATTTAGGATTTAGGATTTGGTGGATTGCGGTGATTAAATGCGCTTTACTTTGCTGATTTTCAACAAAACCATCTTTGAGATGACGCACTGGCGAAACCGTGAAAATAATATTGACTTCTGGATTTACTTTTTGGATTAAATCGATAGTATTCTTGATCGATTTTTCGATAATTTCAACTGATAAAATTCCTTTTGAAAATTCCTTTTGAGGCACTTTATGGCAATTAGCAACAATATTCTTGTTTCCTAAATTTCTATACACCCAAGATGTTCCATAAGTGATGATGATGTGCGTGGCTTCTTGCAGTTGTTGTTTTGTAGATTGAAGCAATTGATTTAAACCATTCAACAATTCAACTTTATTTGTATTGCTCAAATCCGAATGCACATCAAAACAATGCCAGCGTTCGTTATGAAAAAAGATGTCTTTTTCCGTGAATAATTCTTGGGTCACCGCTTTATGAATGATTTTTTCAATAGAGACTGAGTTAAATATGATTCCAAAAAGATTGCAAGTATTTTGGAACTTAAAATAATCCAGCTTCTCGGCTATATTTTCAGCAAAACAAGAACCCAATGACACAATTTTAGAATTGTAATCTATTAGATTTTGAGATTTAAAAATCGGAATCTGTGTCCTGAATTGCATTGATTATTTTTACCAAAAGTAGAAATTAATCGTAGAATAATACCGATTTTAAATGATTAGAATTTTTTCCTCCTAACAAAAGGCTTTCTGAAACAATAACAGTTGGATATCCATTCAAATTGTAAGTATATTTATTATTATACGTTTTGATTGATGAAGTAACCTGATCTTCAGCCAAATGTTTAACATAAGATGTTTCATTACCAGCAATGTCATTATTGGAGGAAATCGTTTTAGAATAATTCAACAATTTTTCGAAACCCAAAATATTGTTCAATGCATTGTTTTTATAATCATATTCTAAACTGATACTGTTTTTAGCCAAAATTCCTTGTCCTGCATCATTTAAAAATTTGTCGTCTTTAATAAGATTTCCACTTTGAAAATATAGTGTTCCGTGATTAATTCTAACGTCATTATTATTTGAATCTTTAGTTAACTTCTCATAAGAAACCGATCCATCACTATTATGAATATAATTAATTACATAATTATCTGATGAAGTAATTTTTGATAATTGTCCGTTTAAATATAAATATTGTAATGTATTTATGTGTTGATTTGTTTTGTCTGACTCTACAATTTTTGTAATCAAATCATCAGTATAATAAAATTCAGAATGTTTATCAACTTTATCAATATTCACAATTTTATTTCCATCATAACTAAGTAAAGTTGTGTTTGAAGAACCATCAACAGATATTTCAACAATTTTTTTCAACAACTGAACCTGAGTCTGGTCAACATTTTCATTTGAACAAGAACTAAGTATTATTAAAAATACCGATAGAAGTCCTATTATTATATTTGCTTTTTTCATAATAAATAAATTGTATTCAGCTTTGATTAAAGCTTTTATTACATTACAAATCAAATTTAAAAAATTAAAAACCACAATATTTATCGTTACAAACCCGATATTTCGGGTAAACTACTATTTAAAACTAGCTTTTAGACTATATTAAGTGCCTATAATAACTTATTCCAATTAAAACCAAAACCCTTTCCGTACGATTGCACTAAAAGGGTTTCTATTATAAAAACTAAATTTATTTTACTTCATAAAGTCAATCGATTTTACCAAAGCTTTTCGATATTTTTTAAATTATTAAGTTTATCCTATAAAAAAATTATTTAGTAATCTATAATATTTAATGCTGTTTTTACAATTGTTATAAAATTTAATTAAATTTACATCTCTTAAAATCAAATACTTATGAAAAAAATATTAGGTTATTTAGGAATTGGAATTGCATTAATTTTATTAATTGCCCTGGTAGCTTTTGCTTACATCAACTTCAGTGACATTCCTTATTATGAAATTAAAAAAGTAGATTACCAAGCAAAAAGCACTCCCGAAGCAATAGCTCGTGGACATAAATTGGCTTCAATGTTATGTGCTGGTTGTCATCTTAATTTTGAAAGCGGAAAGCTTATTGGTCGAAAGTTATCAGATGTGCCCAAAGAATTTGGTGATATCTATTCGCAAAACATCACCCAAGACAAAAATTATGGAATTGGGAATTGGACAGACGGAGAATTACTCACCCTGTTCAGAACTGGGATTAAAAAAAACGGACAATATGCTCCGCCCTATATGGTAAAACTACCTCTAATGTCCGATGAAGATATTAATGCCATCATTGCTTTTTTAAGATCCGACGACCCTATGATAACAGCAGACGCAACTCCTGACTTTCCTTCTAAACCTACCTTTTTAACAAAATTTCTTTGTAGAGTTGCCTTTAAACCTTTTCCAATGCCCACTGAAAAAATAGTGATTCCAGATTCTACCAATACAGTTGCATTAGGAAAATATCTGGCTCACAGCCTTGACTGTTTTTCGTGTCATTCAGCCGATTATAAAACTAATGATTTTTTAAAACCAGAACTCAGCGTTGGCTATTTTGGTGGAGGCAATAAACCATTGGATATGGAAGGTCGAGTAATGTTTACTCTTAATTTAACTCCTGACAAAGAAACAGGTATTGGGAAATGGTCAAAAGAAAAATTCATCAAAGCCTTAAAAAGCGGTATTGTTGATGGTGACCGTGCATTACAATTTCCTATGAAGCCCTATATAGAGTTAACAGATTCCGAGGCAGGGTCGATTTATGACTATCTAAGAACTATTTCTCCAATCAAGAATAAGGTGATACGGTCTGCTTATGAATAGTGATTCAAGTATAAATTTAAAAACCCTTTCAGAATTCTTAGTGAAAGGGTTTTAAATTATATTTCGGTTTCCATTACTTCAAAAACTCAATGGCTTTTGCCAAAGCTTCTTTAATTCCTGCTGCATTTTTCCCGCCGGCAGTGGCAAAAAATGGTTGTCCACCACCGCCACCTTGAATGTATTTCCCCAATTCACGAACCACATTTCCTGCGTTCAGGTTTTTATCCGCCACTAATTCTTTCGAAATATAACAGCTTAACATTGGTTTTTCGTCTTCGGCTGTGGCCAAAACTAAGAATATATTTTTTCCTAAAGTTCCCAGTTCATATGCCAAATCTTTTGCTCCTTCCGGACTCAAATCAACTTGCTTGGCAAGGAATTGAACTCCGTTAATCTCTTGAAGTTCTTGCGCCAATACCCCTTTCATATTTTTGGCTTTATCTTTCAATAAACCCTCCAACTGCTTTTTGAGTTTTGCATTTTCATCTTGCAGCGAATGAACCGCTTTCATTACATCTTGTGGGTTTTTCAAGGCAATCTTAACCTCGGTCAACGTGTCTTCCTGAGATTCAAAATACTCTTTTAAAGCATCGTTGGTAATCGCTTCAATTCGGCGAATTCCTGCCGCAACAGCTCCTTCAGACACAATTTTGAAATGCCAAATATCTGCGGTGTTGCTAACGTGAATTCCTCCACACAACTCCATACTTTCGCCAAACTTTATTGCTCTAACCGTATCTCCATATTTTTCCCCAAATAAAGCCATAGCACCTTCTTCAACCGCTTGTTGAAAAGGAATGTTTCTTCTTTCAAGCAAAGGTAATTGCTCCTGAATTCGAGCATTTACAAAATCTTCTACCTGTTGAATTTCACTGTCTGTTAATTTTGCAAAATGCGAAAAGTCGAATCGCAAATGACTGTGATTTACCAAAGACCCTTTTTGCTCCACGTGTGTTCCCAAAATACTTCGCAAAGCTTGATGCATCAAGTGAGTGGCAGAATGGTTTGCCGCAGTTTTGCGTCTTCGATCCGGACCAACAACCACTTTAAATATTTCTGTCAGATTCGTTGGTAACTCTTTTGTAAAATGGATGATGAGGTTATTTTCCTTTTTAGTATCAATAATATAAATAATATCCCCATTTGCGGTTTCAAGAACTCCCGCATCTCCTACCTGCCCTCCGCCTTCTGGATAAAAAGGTGTCATATTGAAAACCAATTGGTAAATCTCTCCGTCTTTAACACTTTCCACTTTTCTGTAACGCGTGATTTTGACCATTGCTTCGGTATAATCATACCCTAAAAACTCAACTACAGGGTCGTCTACCAAAATATGCCAATCTCCCGCTTTTACTTTTGAAGCCGCACGAGAACGCTCTTTTTGTATTTGCAATTCAGACTCAAATTCGGCTTCATTTAATTCTAAACCACGTTCGCGGAGAATTAAACTGGTTAAATCTATTGGAAATCCGTAAGTATCATAAAGTATAAAAGCTCTTTTGCCAGAAATTATTTTTTCGGATGAATTCGAAATTATATTTTCCAATAAAATCAAGCCTTGATCCAAAGTCCTTAAAAAGGAGTTTTCTTCTTCCCGAATCACGTTAGTACAAAGTGTTTTTTGAGATTTGATTTCCGGAAAAGAACCTCCCATTTGGTTGCTTAAGGTTTCGACCAATTTATATATAAAAGGTTCTTTTGTGCCTAAAAAGGTAAAGCCATATCGAATGGCACGACGCAAAATCCTGCGAATTACATAACCTGCTCCGGTATTTGAAGGTAATTGACCATCGGCAATGGAGAAAGCCACAGCACGAACGTGATCCGCAATGACACGAATAGCGATATTTACTTTATCTTCTTCTTCGTTTGAGGCTTTAATGGTGTACTTTGTTCCAGTGATTAACTCGATTTCTTTGATAAGCGGTGTAAAAACATCCGTATCATAATTCGACTGAACCCCTTGCAAAACCATACACAAACGTTCGAATCCCATTCCAGTATCGACGTGTTGCGCCGGTAATTTTTCGAGTGAACCATCGGCTTTACGGTTGAATTCCATAAATACATTGTTCCAAATTTCCACCACGTGAGGATGGTCATTATTTACCAATGATTTCCCTGAAACCAATACTTTTTCTTCGGCAGAACGAATGTCTACGTGAATTTCAGAACACGGGCCACAAGGTCCTTGGTCTCCCATTTCCCAGAAATTGTCTTTTTTGTTTCCAAGAATAATGCGGTCTTCGGAAATTAAAGTTTTCCAAATATCATACGCTTCCTGGTCGAAAGGCACGTTTTCTTCGGCATTTCCTTCAAATACGGAAACGTACAGAATATCTTTTGGGATTTTATAGACTTCTGTCAATAATTCCCAAGCCCAGTTGATGGCTTCTTTTTTGAAATAATCCCCAAAAGACCAGTTGCCCAACATTTCGAACATTGTGTGATGATAAGTGTCAATTCCCACTTCTTCTAAATCGTTGTGTTTCCCTGAAACCCGAAGGCATTTTTGAGTATCGGCGATTCTTTTGCTTTTTGGAGTTCCGTTGCCCAAGAAATATTCCTTGAACTGAGCCATACCCGAGTTGTTGAACATCAGGGTTGGATCATCTTTCAGCACTATTGGCGCTGATGGAACAATTAAATGTCCTTTGCTTTCGAAAAAATCCAGAAATTGTTTACGGACGTCTTGTGATTTCATTTTTATTGTTTTTTTTGCCACTAAGGCTCTAAGGCACAAAGTTTTTTAAATTATCTTGTTTTTTTGCCCCAGATAGAAATGGAAAGCTTCGTGGTTTTGAAATTTATTTTTTCTTGAGCTGGCAGAGCGACTGGAAGAAGCTCCTGCTAGCTCGTAGAAAAAAGGATTTCAAGACGAGAACTTGCAATGAATAGCTGGAAAAGGCACAATAAGTTATTATTTTAACCCGTTGGGTGCAATTAAATTATTTGTGTTTTAATATTGTTTATTGGTCTTTCAAAAATAAATTTATTGATGAATTGCACCAAAGTTAATGCTG
>NZ_JAYWCK010000087.1:0-6879 GCF_043780635.1 Flavobacterium sp. | reverse complement strand
TCTAATTATCCTATTTTTATAAAAAAAAGTTTTTATGACTTTCTATATCAAACCCTTATTTCTTTTTTGCACGATTTTTTGTTTGTTTTCCTGTAAATCTCAAACCATAATTGCTGATGTTGGAACTAAAGATCAATCCGTTGTCAATGACACTGCGTTTGTAAATTTGAAAGACTACAGCAAAGATTTTGTTTATGATATGAAATATGCCACTTCGGATAATTTTTTAAAAGCCAAAGTATATGATTGTGCCGAATGTTTTTTGAGATTGAAAACCGTTAAAGCGATGATTGCTGCCAATAATGCTTTTACGAAAATGGGCTATACAATCAAAATATTTGATTGTTACCGTCCTTTGGATATTCAAAAAAGGATGTGGAAAATTGTTTCCAATCCTTCTTATGTTGCTGATCCCGCTAAAGGTTCGATACATAATAGAGGAGGAGCCGTCGATATAACTTTAGTCGACTCTAATGGAAATGAACTCAATATGGGAACGCCATTTGACTTTTTTGGAATCGAAGCCAGTCATAATTATCAAAATCTTTCGCAGGAAATAAAAGATAATAGGGAATTGTTAAAAAGAACAATGATGGAGAAAGGTTTCAATTCCCTTGATTCAGAATGGTGGCATTATAATTTAAAATCAGCCTTAAATGAAAAAGTTTCTAATGCAAAGTGGAAATGTGATTAGTTATTCAACGCACTGCAAATAGTTGATAAAATATGTTTCGGGCTCATAAATTTGATTGTCAAGTTCCGATTGAAATTGTTTTTTGATAACATAATCTTCTATATCAGTCAAATATTTTATTCGCATCAAATTAACGGGAGAACTTTTCAAGTCTTCAAAAGTACCTTTCATAAACATAAAAGTACCTTGTAAAATTCTATTATCAAAACCTTTGTCATCTCGAATCATTGAACCACAATTTTCTTGGTCAATGTGAAGGAGCGTTATTATTTTGCCATTATTTAACTGTAAAAATAATTTTGAATTTTTATCAAAACAATTGGCCTTCATAAATTCTTTACTTTTTTGAATAAACTGTAAATTCAGAGTCGGCAGGCCATCAGTCAATGCTAAAGAGTAAAAAATATAATTAGTATTTCCTGCGAAATTTTTTTCGTAAATCATATACTCCTTGGTAGACTTATAGGAACCAATAGAATCGGTGACATTTGCACTGTATTCACAAGGTTTTTGGGCGAATAAATTACTGCTTATCAAGAAAAAAATTACTAGGACTGCTTGTTTCATCTGTTTATACTATTTGTTTTTTATTGGAAGATGGAACGCCTATAACCATTATCCTATGTGTCAATGACGATTGTAATGGGCGTTTCATTTTTATTATATTTTTTTGCAAATTAAAACTATTTTATTGTCATTTTCATCAGTCGTGAAAAAACAATATAAATTTCCTCCTTCTTTTATTTTCCATTTTTTTCGAAGGTTTTCAACAGAGTCAGGAAAATTCCGAGTACTGATATTGGCCTTTTTGTTTTCTAAAAAATTCTTCACTTCATTTTTGTGATAGGGTATCGAGTTCTCAATTTCAAAAATACGTCCCGGAAAAGGAATTAGGGTTGAATTGGTATATAAATGGGAATGTTTATGCAGTTTATTAAGATTATAAAAATTGCCCACTTCATCAAAACCTCCCGATTTCATTATAGCGCTATTGGGTTCGTACAAATACTTTTGGGGTAAACTATATTTTGGTAATTCTATATTGTCGTCCAAAACAAATTCAAAAACATCCATTTTTTCCTTTAAAATGTTGACTGTTTTGATGTCTATTTTTCCTGTATAATCTTCATGGATTTCCCATAATAATTCCTTTACTTCATTTTCAACTGCTACAATATGAATTGCTTTTACATTTTTCAATTCGGTTAAACCTGCAGCAATATCGAGTAGAGGAGCTGTTTTTATTAGAATTGAATCTGAATATTGAAATAATAAATCAAGATTTTCGGGAACATTTGGTAAACAATCCTTGAGCATAAAAACTTTCCCTTTGGTATCGTTTCTTCTTGAAGGGTCAATATAAATCCAATCCCATTTTGTGTTTAATGAATTTAAAGTTGCTAAACTATCACCTACATAACAAGTAATATTCTCAACCTTTAATTGTTCAAAATTGTGTTTTACAATTTTGGAAAGTCCTGGATTTATTTCGCAATGCGCTACCTTTTGTATCTTCTTGGCAAAATAATAATCGTCGATGCCAAAACCTCCTGTTAAATCGATTAAACTTTCGCCAGAGACTATACCAGCTTTATAAGAGGCTGTTTTTTCAGAAGAAGTTTGTTCAATGGAAATTTTGCTAGGGTAAACAATGTTTTTGGTGGCAAACCAAATGGGTAATTTGGATTTAGCTTTTGTTTTAGCTTCAATTTGATTAAGGATAGAAATCCATTCTACATTTGGAAATGGATTTTTTTGTAGCGCCATTTTTGAAATAGTTGCACCAATATTATCGTTGATAAATTCTTGAATTTCGGGATTTAAAATTTCTAAATCCAAAATTATATGTCTTTAGTTAGTAATTTTATTACTGCATTTTCCGGAAAAAATTCTTTTCCTATAACTTTCAAAATAGTATACAAAGGAACTGCAACAATCATCCCTAAAATACCAGAAAGAAACCCAGCTATTAATATCACAAGAAATATCTCTAAAGGATGCGAACTGACACTTTTAGAAAAAATTAGAGGTTGCGAAAAGTTGTTATCTATGATTTGTACAATCCAAAATCCAATTAATACATAGATTGTTGTGGGTAATATTTCAGTTTGAAAATCGCTTCCCAAGTTGCTCAGCATTGTTAGAATTGCAGCTAAAACTGAGGCTATTAATGGTCCAATGTAAGGTACAATATTTAAAACGGCGCATAAAAAGGCGATGATAAATAGATTTGGAATTCCAAATATTAATAGCACAATAATATATAAAATGAAAATAATAAATAATTGAAGTAATAAACCAATAAAATAGCGGGAAAGTAAATGGTTTATTTTATGTACAGAATTCAAAATCTTGTCCTCCTGACTGTCAGGAATCAATTTTTTTGCTCCATCAATAAAAAGCAATCGGTCTTTTAAAAAGAAAAAAGTAATAAATAATACTGAAGCTAAACCAATTCCGAAACTACTAATTGTTCCCAAGACAGCATTTAAAAAATTTGGAATGAAATTGAAATTTATTTTAGAAGTTAGCTTTGCTTCATTTAACATTTCTTCAGAATCTATATGATGACTTTCTAGAAAAACAGAAACTTGATTTATTAATTGGGTTATATCTTTTTCAATTTCAGCTGTTTTTAGAAGCGATAAATTTTGTCCTTGAGATGATATTAATGGGATGAACATCATCACAAAACCGGTAATAAATGAAATAAATATGAAAAGTGTAGCTATTGTTGCCAAAGTATGCTTGAATTTTAATCTATTTTTAAAGAAATCAAGAATTGGATTTCCTATTAAAGTAAGAATCAAGGCCACAACCAGATAAATTAAAACAGACTGAATTAAATATAAGAAATATAGTGATATTGCAGCTAAAACTAAAAAACCTATTGCTCTTAAAATTCCGTTTGCAATTATTTTTGAAGTAATCATTTCTGTTTTTTTTAGAGGATAAAGATAAAAAAAACTCGCTAACAAGTAGCGAGTTTTATATTCAAAAAATTAATAGAAATTAAATTCCAAAAGCAGCCCTTGCTCCACCAGAAACAAATATGGCAGCCATTCTTGCTTTTTGACCGTTAGTAAACATATACATTCCTCTATCGTCTGTGTAATCCATATAGTTCATTGTCATTTCATTATGAGGAATAGGCGCGCATAAACTTACATAAGGATATACAGGAACACCAAAGTTTGAAGTTTTGGCGGTAGGAGTATCTGCAACTAAATCGTCGCCACAAGAAGCATCTCCCCAAATATGACGAAGGTTCATCCAGTGACCCACTTCGTGAGAAGCTGTTCTTCCTAAATTATAAGGATAACTTGCTGCACTTGATAAACCAAAATAGAAAGAATCAATAACAACTCCATCAGTTGCTAAAGAACCTCCTGGAAATTGTGCATATCCTAAAATGCCACCACCAATGGTACAAGCCCAAAGATTTAGAGTTGTAGATGGTGAAGTAGGGTTAATTCCGCCTTGTTTCGATTTTTTCATTGCATCTCTGGTTCCCCAAGATGTTTTAGTAGTTGATTTTCTAATAATTCCGGTACCTCCAACAGTTTTATCTAGTTCAAAAGTGATACCAATATTTGCTGCTATTCCAGACCATTCAGCAGGAACATTGCTAAAATCAGAGTTTGAGGCAGTAAAATCTTTGTTTAACACATCAATTTGAGATTGAATTTGGGCATCTGAAATATTTTCGGCCGTGGTTCTCCATAAAACGTTTACCACAACAGGAATTACAATATTACCATTTACTAATTTAAAATTAGACCTTGAAATTGTACTTTGTGTAAAAGCCTCAATTTGGTTCATTCTAATGGCTAATGTTGGATCAGCTGCTAATTGAGCTTCAAGAACCTCTTGAGAGGCACAACTACGATGAGCAGTAGCGCTAGTAGTTGGAGCAGTTGAATCAGTTGTATCATTTTGACAAGAAAACAGCATTAGGATTGCAGCTGCTGAGAAAAGGATTTTTTTCATAATAATAGATGTTAGATTATAATGATTGTGGTTAATATCATCACAATTATATAACAAATTTATTAAAATAGCAAATTTATAAAACTTATGTGTCTATTTAGTTATATTAAATTTCAAACTTGTAATATGATAAATGTCATTTTTATTTAGACTTAATATAAATTACTTTGTTGTCTAAATTTAATGTTATGAGATTCAAGTGGTTTTTGGGGCTATATTGTATTCTTTGTTATACAATTTCATATTCTCAAATTGCTGAGCCTTCTTCGGTCGTTGATCGATACATTCTTCAAGTTGAAATAGAAGCGCAGTATGCTGTTCAAAAAGATGAGACAGAAAAAATAGTTACTTGGAGTATGCCAAGTACACTTTTTAGATTTGGATTATTTAAAGATGTTGAATTGCAATTAAACATCCCTTTAATAAAAGAACAATTTTATGTGGGCAATAATTTAGTGCGCAATACTAAAAGATTCACAAACATACAAATGGGAACTTCAGTCAATCTTTGGAAACAAAGAAACTTAATTCCTGAAGTTGCCTTTATGGCTAGAATTATTATCCCTGTTCAAAAGGAAAAGGAGTTCAATAACGTTGGTGCAATTATTGCATTCAACTTTTCGAATGTCATTAGTAAAAAACTTTTATTTAATTACAATATTGGTTTTGTTAAGTGTAACGACAACGATAATCTAGGATACTATGACATCAATTTGATGTATGATATAAATCAAAAAATTCATTTATTTTTAGAAAACTATTCTGATTTTGATGTTAAATCGGTTATTTCTCATACTATAAATGTTGGTGGAGGTTATGCGATTAATAAAAATTTATGTTTTGATATGTCAATAGCAAATGGTCTTAATCACAATCTGTTTTATACAAATTTACGGTTTACTTGGGCTATAAATACTAAAAATAATTTTTATTGACAATCCGCTAAATAGACTGATTTTTCTAATTATACTTTTTTAATAAGTTTCAATTATTAAAAATGTAATTCATAATATTAGCACCCATTTTTAATGCTTTTTCACGAACTTCAAAAGGGTCGTTGTGCACTTCTTGATCTTCCCATCCGTCACCTAAATCACATTCGAAAGTGTATAGTAATACCAATCTATTGTCTATAAAAATTCCAAAAGCTTGTGGACGTTTTCCGTCGTGTTCGTGAATTTTTGGTAATCCACTGGAGAAAAGATATGGTTTTTGAAAAATTTGGTGATTTGCCGGAATTTCTACCAAATCATTATTGGGAAAAATTTTTTTGATTTCTTTCCTAATGTATTGATCCATTCCATAATTATCGTCAATATGCAGAAAACCTCCTGAAGTCAAATAATTTCTCAAATTACTGACATCGGCTTCACTAAAAACTACGTTTCCGTGTCCGGTCATATGAACGAAAGGATAGGAAAATAAATCGGGACTACTGGGTTCTACCGTGGCAGGTTTTGGTTTTATTTTCGTATTAATGTTAGTATTACAATATTTTATCAAATTAGGCAATGAAGTAGGATTTGCATACCAATCGCCACCTCCGCTGTATTTTACCAAAGCAATTTCTTGGGAAAATGAAGCAGTATAAACCAATAAAAGCAAACCTATGTAAAGTCTTTTCATAAAATGATAAATTATCAGTAATTCCTCCTTTTAGTATAATCTTGTTGATTTTGTCATTTCGACGAAGGAGAAATCTCATAACGAGAGCAACTAATGTGATTTCTCCTTCGTCGAAATGACAAAACTGTATAATCTTTGTTTATTTCAATGATTCTTCATTCACATAAACAACGCTATGGCAAGCTACAATAGCGGCTGTTTCGGTTCGCAATCTTGTATTTCCTAATGATACAGGAACATAGTTGTTTTCGAGTGCCAAGGCAATTTCTTTTTCCGAAAAATCGCCTTCCGGACCAATGAGCAACGTAACGTTTTCGTTTGGTTTTAAAACCGATTTCAATGATTTTTTGTCTGTTTCCTCACAATGGGCAATCAAGTGCAAACCTTCATTTTTGCGTTTTATAAATTCCTTGAAAGTTATGGCTTCATTGAGTTTTGGTAGGAATAAAACATTTGATTGTTTCATTGCCGTCAATATAATTTTATCAAATCGATCATTATTTATCACTTTTCGTTCGGAACGGTCACAAATAATTGGTGTGATTTCGTGAATTCCAATTTCGGTTGCT
>NZ_JAYWCK010000086.1:0-9544 GCF_043780635.1 Flavobacterium sp. | reverse complement strand
GATGAGAAAAACAAGTATAAAAAATTTCATAGAAATCAATTGAGTTTCTTATTCGACTAACACGATACCTCGAAGCTCTGCTTCGGGGTTATTCATTTTATTAAATAGTTTATGTTTTATCAAATTTAAACAATTATATTTCAAATATTTGAATTTTGCTATTTGTTAATATTAGGTTACGAAAAGATATAAATATTCTTCGCACATTGTTCAATCTTATCCTGTTTTTGGTAGTTCTGTAGCACTTCAAAGAAACTTCAAGCTAAGGAATAACTTCGGTTTATAAATCGTTAAGCCCTACAAGTGGCAATTATATAACTTTTACTACATATTGTGTAAGATACTATCCTAATAACACGGTCATCTTTGCAGTATTACAAATATTACGCATATAACTTAAATTAAAAAAAATGAAAAGAGTAATCATAATGATCGCTTTTGTTACTGTAGCAGTAACAACTTCTAATGCACAAACTACGACCACAACTGACAATCGCGAGACTTTGTCTTTTGGATTAAAAGTGGGTGCTAATTATTCTAATGTTTATGATTCTGAAACTCAGGATTTTGTTGCTGATGCTAAATTTGGATTAGCAGCCGGAGGGTTTGTTTCTATCCCATTCGGAAAGTTTATTGGAATTCAGCCAGAGATTTTGTTTTCTCAAAAAGGATTTAAATCTACTGGAACTTATTTAGGAAGTACTTACAGTATGACCAGAACAACAGATTATATTGATGTTCCCCTTTTGTTTGCGGTGAAACCAATTAAAGAAGTAACGGTTTTATTTGGACCACAATTTTCTTATTTAATGAAACAAAAAGATGATTTTACAGGAGGAACCATTAGTTCAACCCAACAACAAGATTTCAACAATGACAATATTCGTAAAAATACGTATTGTTTGACTGGTGGACTCGATTTTAATCTTAACAATCTAGTTTTGGGTTTACGAACAGGTTGGGATGTTAAAAACAATGATGGAGATGGAAATTCTACTACACCACGTTATAAAAATATGTGGCATCAATTAACAGTTGGTTATAGATTTTAATTAAAATCAGCTGTAAAAAAAGCGTCTCGAGAGGGACGCTTTTTTAATTTTAAATATTTACAGATTAGTGTTTATCAATCCATTTTTTGGTATTTATAAACGCTTTGTTCCTAGGTAAAACTTTTTTAATCTACATAATTCTTAACTCTTTCGCCCATAATATACATTTTATTCGTGTTGAAATGAATCGAAAATTCCACTTTTATCCAATCATTATTTTCATCTAACTCGGGATTAATTAAACTGTTTTTGTTTTTAAACCAAATAGAATATGCAGCACTGTCAAAACCTTCTTTGAATCTTAGGAATCCATCTTCGGTACATTCCAGACCCCACGTGATTTCATTTTTTGACAGATCTTTATTCTGAAAAATTCCTGTTCCATCTGCATTTAAAACAACTATTGGTTCTGATATATTTTCGAATAGATAGGTTCCGGCTATTGGATAATCTATAGTTGTAGTGATATAATAGTCTTGATTATGGGCTGTAATTTTAGTGACTTTAATTTGGGCAAATGATTGGGTAACACACAAAATTAAAGCAGCATATACTAAGGTAATAATTTTCATAAATAGTTTTTTGAATCACGAATATATAAAAAAAGAAGTTATTTATAATAGGATGATTATAAAAGCAAAAACTCATTCGGTTTAAGGAATGAGTCTTTTGCTTTTTATATTTAAATCTTGTCGATCCATTTTCTGGCATTCACAAAGGCTTCGTGCCAAGGCGACACTTGATCGTTTCTGTCTTTTGGATAATTTGCCCAGTTCCATTGGAACGTAGAACGCTCAATGTGCGGCATCATAACCAAATGTCTTCCGGTTTTATCACACATCATTGCTGTATTATAATCGGAACCATTAGGGTTTGCAGGATAGCTATCGTAACCGTATTTCCCAACGATATTGTATTGCTCTTCGGCTAAAGGCATTTGGAATTTTCCTTCTCCGTGTGAAACCCAAACTCCCAAAGTGCTTCCAGCTAAAGTAGAAAGCATAACCGAATTATTCTCTTGAACTTTTACTGAGGTAAAAATACTTTCGTGTTTGTGGCTTTCGTTATGTAGCATTCGTGGTTTTTGATCGTGCTCCGGATTGATTAATTCTAATTCAATAAACAATTGGCAACCGTTACAAATCCCGACGGACAAGGTATCTTCTCTTTTGAAGAAGTTCGCCAAAGCTAATTTTGCTTTTTCGTTGTATAAAAATGCTCCAGCCCAACCTTTTGCTGAACCTAAAACATCGGAATTCGAAAATCCTCCAACAGCTCCAATAAACTGAATGTCTTCCAGATTTTCACGTCCCGAAATCAAATCGGTCATATGTACATCTTTTACATCAAAGCCTGCGAGGTACATGGCATTTGCCATTTCACGTTCCGAATTACTTCCTTTTTCACGGATAATGGCTGCTTTCGGTCGTGGTTTTGAATTGTCGATAACTGGTGCTTTTCCAGTAAAATGTGCAGGGAAAGTATAATGTAATGCTTGATTTTTATAATTGTCGAAACGTGCTTTTGCAGTTCCGTTTTTAGCTTGTTTTTGGTCCAACAAGAAAGAGGTTTTAAACCAAATGTCTCTGTATTTAGCAATGTCTAATTTATAAAATCCAACTTCCAAAGTTGCTTCAGTAGTTACATATCCTAATTTGTAGAAAGAAACTCCTTTGTTATTTAATACGTTTTCTAAAGTAACATCGTCTTTGGCTTGGAAAACCACGGCAATATTTTCAGAGAATAAATACTTGATACTATCTTTTTCTTCGAAAACAGAGAAATCTATTTTGGCACCCAAATTCACATCGGCAAAACACATTTCCAATAAAGTAGTAATCAAACCACCGCTTCCAATATCGTGACCTGCCAAAATTTGATTGTCTAAAATCAATTCTTGCATTGTATTAAACGCATTTTTGAAAAAAGCAGCGTCTTTAATCGTTGGTGCTTTGTTTCCAATACTATTTAAAGTTTGTGCCAATGAAGAACCTCCTAACTTAAATTCGTCTTGAGATAAGTTAATGTAATATATTGAACCTCCGTCTTTTTGCAAAACAGGTTCTACTACTTTTCTAATGTCAGTACAATTCCCACCAGCTGAAATAATCACCGTTCCAGGCGCAATTACTTCGTCGTTTGGATATTTTTGTTTCATCGAAAGTGAATCTTTTCCGGTTGGAATATTGATTCCCAATTCGATTGCAAAATCTGAACACGCTTTCACGGCAGCATACAAACGAGCATCTTCTCCTTCGTTTTTACAAGCCCACATCCAGTTCGCCGATAATGAAATACCGTCCATACCATTTTTTATTGGTGCCCAAACGATATTCGATAATGATTCGGCGATTGCAGTTCTTGTTCCAGCAACTGGGTCGATTAAAGAGGCGATAGGAGAGTGTCCAATTGAGGTTGCAATTCCTTCTTTTCCTTTATAATCCAAAGCTATAACACCACAATTATTCAATGGCAATTGCAAAGGTCCTGCACATTGTTGTTTCGCAACTTTTCCACCCACACAACGGTCGACTTTGTTCGTCAACCAGTCCTTACAAGCAACTGCTTCTAGTAGTAATACTTGCTCTAAATAAATAGAAATATTTTTTACACTATATTCTAATGCAGGATAATTATAATCTACGGTTTTGTCCGTCATTACGGTTTTCGGAGAACTTCCGAAGAAATCTTCCAAAGCATAATCCATTGGTTTTGCACCAGTTTTTTTGCTTTCGAAAGTAAAACGATGATCACCAGTAACATCCCCAACTTGGTACATTGGAGCACGCTCTCTGTCGGCTATTCGTTGTAAAATGTCGATATCTTTTTTGCCAATTACCAATCCCATTCTCTCCTGAGATTCGTTACCAATGATTTCTTTTGCTGAAAGCGTTGGATCTCCAACAGGCAATTTATCTAAATCAATCAAACCTCCCGTTTCTTCTACTAATTCGGAAAGACAATTCAAATGCCCTCCAGCTCCGTGATCGTGAATAGAAACAATTGGATTATGGTCGCTTTCTACCAAACCACGAATGGCGTTGGCAGCGCGTTTTTGCATTTCAGGGTTCGAACGTTGTACCGCATTCAACTCAATTCCAGAACTCATCGCTCCGGTATCAGCAGAAGAAACAGCCGCTCCACCCATTCCAATTCTATAATTTTCACCTCCCAGAATTACGATTTTATCGCCTTCTTGTGGTTTATGTTTTATCGCTTGTTCTAATTTTCCGTAACCAATACCACCAGCTTGCATGATTACTTTGTCGTAACCCAACTTGCGATTGTTTTCTTCGTGTT
Source organism: Flavobacterium sp. (assembly GCF_043780635.1). Classification (GTDB taxonomy): domain Bacteria; phylum Bacteroidota; class Bacteroidia; order Flavobacteriales; family Flavobacteriaceae; genus Flavobacterium. The sequence continues at coordinate 5,192 of NZ_JAYWCK010000086.1, read as the reverse complement.
CGAAAGTCAAAACCGAACCAGTAATCAACGGTTGTCCAAATTTATTTCCAAAATCAGAAGCTCCATTTGATGCTTTTATCAAAATATCCATTGGAGTTTGATACAACCATTTTCTTTCGGTCATTCCTTTTTCCCAATCCCGATTGCTATCGGGACGGTTTTCTTCTAATCGAGAATATGAAGTCATATAAACCGCTGTTCCTGCCAGTGGCAAAGAACCTTGTCCACCAGCCAAACGGTCTCTGATTTCTCCTCCAGAACCTGTTGCAGCTCCGTTAAAAGGCTCTACGGTTGTTGGGAAATTATGGGTTTCTGCTTTTAATGAAATAACCGAATCAAATTCTTTTATCTCGTAAAAATCAGGTTTGTCAGCAGTTTTCGGGGCGAATTGTTGAACACGTGGTCCTTTTACAAACGCCACATTGTCTTTGTAAGCCGAAACGATGTCGTGGGGATTTTCAGAAGACGTTTTCTTGATAAGTTTGAATAGGGAAGAAGGCATTTCTTCACCATCAATTACGAAAGTTCCATTAAAAATTTTGTGGCGACAATGCTCTGAATTGGCTTGGGAGAAAGCAAAAATCTCTGAATCTGTTAATTTTCTACCTAATTTGGTTGCTAAATTATCCAAATATTCTACTTCGTCAGGACTTAAAGATAAACCTTCGGATTTGTTGTAAGCGGCAATATCATCTATATTTAAAATTGCTTCGGGTTCAATGTGAATCGTGAAAACATCTTGATTCAATTCGGAATATTTTTGCGAAAGCATTGGATCAAAATCAAAAGAATCATCAGAAGCTTTATGAAACTCTTCAATTCTAATGATTCCTGAAATCCCCATATTTTGGGTAATTTCCACTGCATTGGTGCTCCAAGGCGTAACCATTGTGGCACGAGGACCAACAAAAAAATCCGTTAATACGGATTTTTCTATTTTATTGGAGTCGGCAAAAAGCCAGTTGAGTTTTGAAATGTCTTGAGCCGAAAGTAGGCTTTGCGTTTGCTTCGCCAGTTCGCTTTCGCTCGTGTGAACTGCAAATATAGTCTTGCTTTGGTTTTCAAAGAAATGAATCATTATAAGAGTGTAGTTATTGTTGTTTTGCAAATTTAGTTTAAAAAATTAGTAAGAGCAAAAGAAAATAATAACAAAGACTTTAAAATTTATTTTGGAAATGTTTTATTTTGGTAAGCACCTAAATCCGGAGGCAAAGTTCTTGTGTTTCCAAGTATATCCAATGGTATCAGATAGGTTGCATTTCCTTTGGCGAAAGCCGAAGAAGTTTCGTCAATATTGAGTTTGTTTTGAGAAAGTTTAAAGAATTTAGGGTCTTTATTTAGAATAATTGTGTTATAATGAACTGGATCTGTAGTGAACTGATAATCAGGATTATTAGCATACTGACTAGAAGTGTTGTCAAATTTTAAAAGACAATTATTGAATTGGTATACAAAGGAAGCTCCCGTTTTTTTATTTAAAATCATTTCGTTTGAATACGAACCATAAACGATACAATTGTTGAATGTTGCAGCCGTCAAATTCTTTACTTCCGGGGTAGCACCAGTATAATAGTTGTTAATCAAAACTGCTACTTGGCTAGAACTAGGCCAATTATTATTGAACGTACAATGGGTAAATTTATAATCTCCACCATAAGTACAAGCTAAACTTCCAAGACCTGCATTATTTATTACTAAATTTTCTCCATTAATTTTTGCGGTTTGGGCAAGAATTCCATAATTGGTAGAATTATAAATTTGTGTGTTTTTTATTTGCACAGTTGTTCCGTTATTGTTTTGAATCAATAAACCAATGCTTGCGTTTTTAATTGTTAAATGATTTATTTTATGGTTTGTGCTTCCATCAGTTAGCCAAATTGCTCCCCATTGTCCTGGAACATCAGCAAAATCAGGTTCTAATCGATCGCCTTCAAAAATCACTTCGTTTTCTAGCTTATCAGTTGTAGAAGCGGAACCATTTACATTTAGTGCTGCATTTGAGGCTAAAATAAGTCCAGAATTTGCGTGAAAATGGACTCTTGCTCCGGGATCAAAAGATGCGGTTTTTCCGGACCGAACTGCTGCATATCCATAAATCACATACGGTTTTTTATTTGTAAATTTGAGTTCATTGCCATTTATTAGGTCAGTTTCACTTAAAAAGAATCCATAAATCTCCTGATCACCAATAGGAAGTGTTTCTGTTGTGCCATCATTAAAACGCTGTGGATAAAGAAATACAGCATCCTGAATAAGGGTCACCAATTCCACCTTTTGAAGATTTGCTCCGCCGTCAAATAAAATCTGGTCAGTGTACAGAAAATCAGTTGGGTTTGCATCGGCAATGTTTGCAGTAGTTTCAATAAAAATATACATACTGTCTTTTGCCAAAAGATTCACGTTGTCAAATGATTTTCCTTGATTTCCCTGCATTCCGTCAACGGTCATTCTGTATTTTGAACTTAATCCTTTTCCTAATTTAATACTTGGAATGGTAATATCGTTTTTACTGTGATTATATACTTTTAAGGTATAAGTGCTTGAACCAATGTTAGTAAAAACAGTGTCTAAATAAATGGTATCTCTCGAAAATTCTAAATCTCCTGTGCTTGGCACGGTTTCAAAATCTGTTCGACATGAGCTAAGAGAAATAAGGATTCCAATAAAAAACAGAAAAGTAAACTGACGCATTTCGTTAGATTTTTTTGTAAAAATAGTAAAAAACTAATAGGATTAATAACGATTTTCAATTTTGAATATATAATAACAATTGATATCCTATATCTTTTATATAAATTTACACTTTTAAAGCAAAACATATGACATTCGACAAAAATAAAATCATTCACTATTGTAACGAAATTTCGAAAAATACTTTAATGCAAACGCTAAATATCGAGTTTGTTGATGCAGGTGAAGATTTTTTAGTAGCAACAATGCCTGTAAATCCTTCTGTTCACCAACCAATGGGGTTATTGCACGGTGGAGCTTCAGTGGCTTTAGCCGAAAGTGTGGGAAGTGCGGCGTCTATGTTATTTGTCAATTCAGAGCATAGTGAAGTTCGCGGAATTGAAATATCAGCGAATCACCTAAAAGCAAAACGAGAAGGAATAGTAACGGCAACGGCAAGAATTCTGCACAAAGGAAGAAGCATCCATCTTTGGGAAATCCGAATTACCGATGAAAATGGCTCTTTAATTTCACTGTGTAAACTGACTAATATGGTTATACCAAAAAGAAAAAGCCAAGATTAAAAATGGAAATAATTTTACAAAAAGCCAAAAATCAATTTAAGCAAAATCTTCCCTTTGTAATTTACAAAAAACCTAATGACACTAATGTTATTGGGCTTTTTCAAAAAAATGATACTTTATTTAAAGTAAGCGATTTTACCGAAAAAGGTTTTGTTTTTGCTTCTTTCGATGGAAGTAAAACAGTGTTAATTCCAGAAAGTGAGTCTGAAATTATAAGCGTTGTTTTAGACAAAAACACTGCGGTTTTTCTTGAAAAAGAATACGTTTTGCCAAATGAATCCGACAAAAATAATTTTATAAATTTGGTTGCCAAAGGGATTCAAGCTATTGAAAATAATGAATTCAAAAAAGTTGTTCTGTCTCGAAAAGAAACGATTGATTTAGTTGATTTTGATTTGATTGCCACTTTTGAAAAGTTGGTTCAGTTGTATCCGAGCACTTTTGTTTATTGCTTTTTTCATCCCAAGGTTGGTATTTGGCTTGGCGCAACTCCTGAACAACTATTAAAATCGAAAGAAAACGTATTTGAAACTATAGCTTTGGCAGGAACACAAAAAGACAACGGCTCTAATGAAGTTTTTTGGCATAAAAAAGAAGAAGAAGAACAACAATTTGTCACCGATTATATTGTAGAAATACTAAAAGATGTTGCTTCTGATTTATTGGTTTCAAAACCATACAGTATCAAAGCAGGGAGTATTTGGCATATCAAAACAGATATTTCGGGCGTGCTGAATTCGGATTTTGGTTTGCAGCAAGTGATTCAATTATTGCATCCTACACCTGCTGTTTGTGGTTTGCCAAAGGAAAAGTCGAAAGAGTTTATTTTGGAAAACGAGAATTGCGAAAGAACTTTTTATACTGGTTTTCTTGGCGAATTAAACAGTAGTTTTGCAACTGATTCTGTAAGTTCAAATTTGTTTGTAAATTTGCGCTGTATGGAAATTTTTGAATCGCAGGCAAATTTGTTTATGGGTTGTGGCATTACAAAAGACAGCATTCCGGAAAAAGAGTGGGAGGAAAGCATTAATAAATCGTTGACGATGAAAAGGGTATTGGATTTATAATTTTAAAATCAGAAAAATGAAACTAGACATATTAGCATTCGGTGCGCATCCAGACGATGTAGAATTAGGCTGCAGCGGAACCATCGCGAAAGAAATTGCCCTCGGAAAAAAAGTGGGAATTATTGATTTGACACGTGGCGAACTTGGCACACGTGGTTCGGTTGAAATTCGGAACCAAGAGGCTAATAATGCCGCAAAAATTTTGGGTGTTTCTGTTCGAGAGAATTTGGACATGCGGGATGGATTTTTCATGAACGACGAATCACATCAATTGGAAATTATTAAAATGCTTCGGAAATACAAACCCGAAATAGTTTTGTGCAACGCTATTGACGATCGCCATATTGACCACGGAAAAGGAAGCCAATTAGTTTCAGATGCTTGTTTTTTGTCAGGTTTGATGAAAATTGAAACCGAAATTAATGGAGAAAAACAAGAAGTCTGGCGACCAAAATTAGTGTATCATTACATGCAATGGAAAAACATAACACCCGATTTTGTAGTTGATATTACAGGGTATAACGACAAAAGAGTAGAAGCTATATTGGCCTACAGTTCTCAGTTTTACAATCCAGATTCGGATGAACCTGAAACACTAATTGCATCAAAAAACTTTCTGGAAAGCCTTAATTATAGGGCACAGGATTTAGGAAGATTGATTGGTACAGATTATGCTGAAGGATTTACTGTTGAAAGATATTTGGCAGTCAATAGTTTAGGCGACTTGATGTAATTTTTTGAATATTTTCTTTGCAAAAGAAAACTTTAATACTATATTTGCACTCGTTAAAAATGGTGGTTGTAGCTCAGCTGGTTAGAGTATTGGTTTGTGGTGCCGAGGGTCGCCGGTTCGAACCCGGTCAGCCACCCA
>NZ_JAYWCK010000085.1:0-2623 GCF_043780635.1 Flavobacterium sp. | reverse complement strand
CCGAAATGAAATACCTAAAATCAATCTACTTTATCTTTCTTTTATCAATCTTTATGGGACAAAATACAGAAGCTCAGGACTGGGCAAATTTAAACAAATACCAAAACGAAAACGCCACTCTCCAACCTTTGACACCTGAACAAAAAAGAATCGTTTTTATGGGCGATTCCATCACTGAATTCTGGTCCATCATAAACCCCGATTTTTTTAAGGGAAAGCCATATGTAAATCGAGGCATTAGTGGGCAAACCACGCCCCAAATGCTCATTCGTTTCCGGCCTGACGTGATTGCCTTAAAGCCGGATGTTGTAGTTTTATTAGCGGGAATCAATGACATTGCTGGAAATACAGGTCCTTCAACAGTGGAAATGATATTCGACAATATTGTCTCGATGGCTGAATTGGCCAAAGCCAACCATATTAAACTGATTTTATGTTCCGTATTGCCTGCATTTGATTTTCCTTGGTCATCAGGAAAACAACCTGCAGAAAAGGTGGCGAGTCTCAATAAAATGATACAAAAATATGCTGATGCCAATGGGATTCTGTATCTCGACTATTATTCGGTAATAGTGAATGATCAAAAAGGATTGAACTCCGCTTATTCAGAAGATGGGGTACATCCCAATAAAACAGGATATGAACTAATGAATCCATTAGTAGAAAAAGCGATAGCTAAAGTGCTGTCCAGCAAATAAATATTCCCTAAAAAAAATAAAGATGAACTATCGAAAACTTGGAAAAACCAATTTAAATATCTCCGAAATAGCCCTTGGCACTTGGCAAGTGGGCGGAAAATGGGGTTCGCCCTTCAATGACAAAACTGCAGACGAGTTAATCAATACCGCCATTGATAACGGCGTGAATTTTATTGACACCGCCGATGTGTATGAAAATGGATTGAGTGAAACTGCAGTAGGAAGAGTAGTTCGCTCTCGTTCGGAACGTATTTATGTGGCCACGAAATGTGGGCGTCACATCAATCCGCACGTAAATGATGGTTACCAACCAAAAGTCCTGCAAAAATTCGTGGAAGACAGCCTCAAAAGAACCGGACTTGACACCCTGGATTTAATCCAGTTGCATTGCCCACCGAGTGAAGTCTATTTTCGCCCCGAAATCTTTGAATTGTTTGATCGATTGAAAGAGCAGGGAAAAATTCAAAACTTGGGTGTCAGCGTCGAAAAAGTGGATGAAGCGATGAAAGCCATTGAATATCCAAACGTGACCACCATACAAATCATTTTCAATCTTTTTCGACAAAAACCATCGGAAGTGTTTTTCAAGGAAGCTCAAAAACGAGACATTGGCATCATAGCCAGAGTTCCCTTGGCCAGCGGACTTTTGACAGGATTATATGATTCCAAAACTACTTTTGGAGCCCAAGATCATAGAAATTTTAACCGAAACGGAGCCGCTTTCGACAAAGGGGAAACCTTCTCCGGAATTGATTATGAATTGGGTTTAAAAGCGGTGGAAGCCTTGAAATCTTTGTTTCCTAGAGTTAGCAATTTTGCACCAATTGCTTTGCAATGGATTCTGTCTTTTGATGAAATTAGTTGTATTATTCCCGGAGCATCAAAAGCCAGTCACGTCGAATCTAATTTATCTGTGTATGATTTACCTATATTGACACCTGAGAAAATTGCGGCGATGAACCAAATCTACGAAAAGTATATCAAGCCGCAAGTGCATCAGCTTTGGTAATCAATTAGACAACTTCAATTTATATATTCCATTAAAATATTCAGAATAAGCAACTATAAAGGCTCTTTAGTCAAAATAAAAACTACGAATGTTCAATAAATCCAATTTCAAAGGATGGTTTGACCGGTATTAATATGCCGAATTATCCGCTACATCAGCCGCATTGGCTAGTTCCCAGTTCAGCCGAATCTTTGATGGTTTAACGACTGCTTATTTAATCACTTTTGCTGAGTATTTTGCCTTTTATGGTGCCATTTTATTTATAGCCTATAAGAAGTTGGCAACGACAAATAGATCTTTGGATAAAAAAACGCCTTTAAAAGAAGTGGTTTTCCTGATACGGAATTTACTCTTGGAATTTGGTTATCCCGCCATTTTGGATTTCTTCCTCATTCGTCCGTTTTGTATGTATTGGATGCCAATCCTGACAGGGAATTATTTTATGGGAATCCTCCTTGGAAAAATCACTGCCGATTCCGTTTTCTATGGCCTCGCCATAGTCAATTATGAATTGATTAAGAAGAAACAGTAATTTAATCTTCTCTTATTTCGTTTTTGTCTGCACTGGGTATGTTGCGGTTTGTTGCGGTGAGGTTGGGCGAAGGTTGCGAGAAAACCGAGGGTTGAACCGCCCCATAATAACTATAACAAAACTTTAAACAAAAAACCACCCCAATATTAATCGGGATGGCTTTGATTTAAATTAGTTTTTAAAAATGTTTACTGTTTGATCACGTTAACGGCTTTCATGTTCTCGCCTTGTTTCACAATGGTAAGATATTCCCCTCTCGGTAATTCTTCTCCAAACTGTATAGGTTGACCGTCGGTTTTTTCGATGCGTTTCACCATTCTGGCAAGCATATCGTACACCAGGACTTCCACTTTTTCGTTATGGCCTCCTTCCACAAGCAGGGTA
>NZ_JAYWCK010000084.1:0-9877 GCF_043780635.1 Flavobacterium sp. | reverse complement strand
ATATTGGCGGTTTAGCGACTTCAAGATACTGAATTTCAGTATCTTGACCAATATTTATTCAATTTATTTTACTTTAAATAATTGCACCCAACGGGTTATAATTACATTCTGTCCATATACCAGCTTAATTCTTTTTCCATTTTTTTGTAGGTGAAAATAGTTGTGATAATTTTTCGTAAACGCATAAAAGCAGTTTCGCTTTTTACCACATAATCACCGGCTCTATGGTGCATACAATTTATAGCCACGTCAATTTTGTCCTGTGAAGAAAGCATTATAACTGGAATATCCGGATTAGAATCTTTTATTTTATCCAAGGTTTCCAGACCATTCATAGCTGTTTCATCTATTCCATCAAGATGATAATCCAATATAATGATATCTGGATTTCGGGATAGATTTTTCAGGCAAAGTTCTCCAGTTGCATAGGTTTCGATAACGAAATCGGCATGTTCCAGAAATTCTATCTCCAATGATTTTAGATACAAAGCATCATCATCAACTAGGAAAATTTTAATTTTGTTTTCGTTTTTCACGATATTGTGTTTTTAATTAAGTTAAATTCTATTTCTAATTCGTCGCAGGCCTGTTCACAAATATCCTCTAATTCAGTAGCCATTTCATTTACTCCTTCTTTGAGTTGTTGTGCATCAGCGTATTCCTGTATTTTTCTTGCCATATTTTCAAAATCCGGACTAATTCCCATTATAGAAAATGATGGAATCATTTTATGCATCGAGGAGCGCAGTAAAGTAAAATCTTTATCAAGTAAACTTTGTTTCATTGTGCTTATCAATGGTGGCGTTTGCATTAAATAAAGTGAAATCATTTCCATCATTAATTTAGGGTTTGATTTGGTGCGATGTTTCAAATAGTCCAGGTCAATACATTTTATTTTTTTGATGGCATTGCTGATTTTTATTTTAGGTTTTATCACTTTTAAAGCTGCAGTTTTTTTAACCAACCCAATTATTTTATTATACAACAACCGTTCATCAACTGGTTTTGCGATATAATCATTCATTCCCACTGCTTTGCATTTTGCTAAATCAACCGTGGTAACATCAGCAGTTAATGCGATAATCGGAATTTTTAACTTCAATGTATTCCGAATGTATTCTGTGGCTTCAAACCCATTCATTATAGGCATTTGCAAGTCCATTAATATAACATCAAAAGATTTCGTTTTTAGTTTTTCGATAGCTATTTGTCCGTTATCGGCAATGTCGCGTTCAAATCCAAAATCATCCAGTAATGTCTTCATTAACAATTGATTCAATGCCATATCTTCGACTACCAATACTTTGATATCTTTATTTGCAGAATCTAATTCCAATATTGCGACATCTGTTTCGGTATCTGCATCAGTTTTTGCAAAATCCAATATAAAACTAAAAGTGGAGCCTTCATCTAATTTGCTTTTTACGGTAATAGTTCCTCCTTGAGGTTCTACTAATTGTTTTACAATGGCAAGACCTAATCCTGTTCCACCATACAATCTCGAAGTACCGCTGGAGGCTTGCTGAAAATTTTCGAAAATGGTAGCCATTTTATTTTCAGGGATTCCTATTCCCGTATCCGAAACAGCAAATTCAATAGTTACTTTCTCATCATCCTGATCCAGCAATCGAACACTTACCGTAATTTTTCCTTCGGTTGTAAATTTCACGGCATTACTTACAAGATTTAAAATAATTTGGTGCAAACGAACAGAATCCCCAAGCAATACCTCAGGAATAGAACTGTCATATTGAGAGACCAACTCCAGATTTTTTTCCTGAATTTTGGTTTCAAATACATGTAGCATTGCCTTTATGGATTGTTCCATTTTAAAAGGCACTTGCTCAAATACCATTTTTCCGGCATCTACTTTTGCTAAATCGAGTATATCATTGATGAGAACGATTAAAGCATCTCCGCTCATTTTTATGGCTGATAAATATTCTTTTTGTTTAGTTGACAAATCTGTTTTCAAAACCACTTTCGTAAAACCAATAATAGCATTCATCGGTGTCCGGATTTCGTGACTCATATTCGATAAAAATTGCTGTTTTGCTTTTACGGCATCTTCGGCAATTTTTGTTGCACTTTCTGCTTTAGTTTGTGCTTGTTCGGCAATTTCTGTTGCCAGCTCAGCAAAAACCTTTGCTTCAATCAATTCTTTTTCAATTCTTTTTTGATCCGTAACATCACGGGCTACAATAACTACTCCCAATACATTTCCCTTTTCATCTTTATAAACGGAACCATTGAATAAAACATCGGTCAGCTGACCATCTTTATGGCGAAGTGTAAGTGGTGAATCAGAAACCGAACCTTTGGCAAATACTTCCAGATATACTTCCCGAGCCATTTGTGGTTCCGTAAAATATTTAAAGAAATCAGACCCTGTGAGTTCTTCGCGCTTCATTCCAGTAATGTTTACAGTAGCTTGATTCATATCAGTAATCTTGCCTTCGTTATTTATGGTAACTAATGGGTCAAGACTGGCTTCGATAAGACTAAGAGAATATTCAGATGCTAATTTTGAGGTATAATTGAGTGCTTCAAGTTCTTTGTTTTCAATTTCCCGTTTTTCTTTTTCTATGTTTTGAAAGTCAAGTTCTTTGTTTGCAATAATTAATTCACTGGCACGGTTTTCTTTCTCATCATTTTGATACGCTAATTCTTCATTAGCAACAATTAATTCATCGGCACGTTTTTTCTTTTCTTCACTTTGAAATTTAAGTTCTTTGTTCGCAATAATTAATTCACTCGCACGATTTTCTTTCTCATCATTTTGATATGCCAGTTCTTCATTGGCAACAATTAATTCATTGGCACGTTTTCCCTTCTCATCATTTTGAAAAGCCAATTCTTTGTTAGCAATAACTAATTCTGCGGCGCGTTTTTCTTTTTCATCATTTTGAAATAGTAGTTCTTCATTGGCAATGGCTAACTCTGCTGCACGTTTTTCTTTTTCATCATTTTGAAAATGGAGTTCTTGGTTTGCAACAATTAACTCTGCGGCGCGTTTTTCTTTCTCATCGTTTTGAAATGCCAATTCTTGATTGGCAACAGCTAATTCTGCGGCACGTTTTTCTTTTTCATCGTTTTGAAATGCCAATTCCTTGTTAGCAATATCCAGCTCAGCCGCACGGTTTTCTTTCTCTTTATTTTGAAATGCCAATTCTTTGTTAGCAATAATAAGTGCTGCTGCTCGTTTTTCTTTAACCTTGTTTTGATATTCCAGTTCTTCGTTAGCAACTATTAATTCTGCCGCCCGATTTTCTTTTTCGACGTTTTGATAAGCTAATTCTTCATTAGCAATAATTAATTCTGCTGCCCTATTTTCTTTTTCTTCATATTGGCAAGCTAATTCTTCATTGGCAACACTTAACTCATTGGCTCGTTTTTCTTTTTCTTTGTTTTGAAATGCCAGTTCATCGTTAGCGATACTCAATTCATTGGCACGTTTTTCCTTTTCTTCGTTTTGAAACGCTAGTTCTTTGTTGGCAATTCGTAAATCTAATGCCCATTTTTGTTCGGCTATGTCTCTGGCTACTATAACTACTCCAAGAATTTTCCCTTTTTCATCTTTATAAACGGAACCATTAAATAAAACATCTGTTAGTTTGCCTTCTTTATGACGAATTGTAAGGGGAGAATCAGCAACAGAGCCTATGGCAAATACTTTTTGATATACTTCCCTTGCCATTTGTGGTTCAGTGAAATAATTAAAGAAATCAGAGCCGACTAGTTTTTTTCTTTCTAATCCCGTGATGTTTACCAATGCCTGATTCATATCCATAATCTTGCCTTCGATGCTGATAGTTACCAATGGATCAAGACTGGCTTCAATTAGGCTTAATGAATAATGAGAAGCCAATTTGAGGTCAGCAGTATGACTTTCTAATTCATTGTTTTTCGCTTTTTGACTTTTTATGATAAGAAATCCAAGAATAAAAATGGTTATAAGAAAAATAAGGAGTAATAAAAAGATTAACTCTGAAGAATGATAGTCATTTTCGTTTTCGATTTTCCTGTATTTAAGCAGTCTAGACTCTTCGTTAGTAATAGTGCTTTTTGCAGTTCTAATTTTGTCAGTGATGATTTTTCCTTCCTCAATTATTCCTATTTTTTCAGAATTACTCAATAAAACAGGGCTCTTTGCAGCTAGATATTTTTCTGTGAAATCTAGTCGGTCATCAATCTTTTTTTTCAATAAAGCGATATTCTTTAGCTGGTTTGGATTGTCTCTGGTTAGCATTTCCAAAGTATCTAAATTGGCGTTTACTTTAACTTTAGACTGATAATAAGGTTCTAAAAAAACTTTATTTCCGGATAATAAATATCCCCTAAATCCGGTTTCAATATTAAGCACGTCTAACAAGACCTCATTATTCTTGCTGATGACTTCCTGAGCATGCAACAATTTTTTGCTCGAGGCTATTTCTTTTTTACTGTTTGCATAGAAAATTCCCAAAACAGTAATCAAAAGAACGATTGATACAAAATAAAAGAGTTTCGTTTTTTTTTCTAATCTTAGTTTCATATTGCTTTTGTAAAGTAAATTTATGTCAATTATCTTAATTCTTTTTGGAATTAAATATCCTCAATTGGGCTTCGTCTTTTATCTTTCAATTGTTTAAAGTGAGAAGGTGAAAGTCCGGTGACCTTTTTGAACTGGCTAGATAAATGTGCCACGCTGCTGTAGCCCATTTTCCATGCGATTTCGGTAATATTGTGTTCTCCATAAATAATTAATTCTTTGATTCGTTCAATTTTATGGGAAATTATAAATTGCTCAATGGTTGTTCCTTGCACTTCTGAAAATAAATTGGACAAATAAGTATAGTCATGATTCATTTTTTCGCTTAAATAATTCGAAAAATTGACTTTGATAACTTCATCCGAATGATGCACCATTTCAATGATTACAGTTTTGATTTTTTCAATCAGCATCGCTCTTTTATCATCCATTAATTCGAGTCCTGAATGAAGTAAATTAGCTTTCAGTGTCACTCGTTGCTGCATTGTGATGTTTTCCATAATCTCAACCTCGCCTAAATCGACAACGATGAAATGCAGACCAAGATTCCTTAGCTCATCTTTTACTGCCATCTTGCAGCGGTTACTGACCATGTATTTTATATATAATTTCAAATTATTTAATGTTTAAACATAATAAGTTGTAAATATCGATTGATTTAATCCAGAAACACTTATACAACTTTAGGAAAAAGTTATATAATTCACACTTTTTTGATTGGAGTGCAATCGTAAAATGCAGATTTCTAAAAAAATGTAATGAAAAAATTAATACTATTCCAAAAGATATAAATCGAGCAATTCTTCTCTATTTTTTTGTAAGTTACAAATAAAACACGAAAAAGCACTAATGATTTAATAACAAAGCATTTGCATTAGAACAAAGACTGTAATTTTGCTAATTTATTAGGATAAAGTGAGGTTTTTTATTATAGCTAAACAAGAGGTTTTAAAATTTTGGAATTTTACTATTTACATTTAAATACATCCACCCACTCCATTGTTTTTAAGGACGAAACTTTATTTTCAGAATTGAGTGTTACCCGAAGTTCTTTATTGGCATTTTCGTGTTCATACAATGCTTTGTAGCGAAAAATAGTAGTATTTTCTGTTATATTCTTATGTATTTCTATCAATTTGAGATCTATGAAACTACCATATCTAGCTCGGAATTTCAAACAAGTTGCGGAATGTTTTTCCAAGGTTGTGTTTGCAATTACTGATGCTGTTGCCTCATTTTCATTGAAAGGGATGAACTTAGAAGTGTTGCAAATCATTAAAACCCTTTTACCTAAATCGTACGCTTTTTTCTTTTGACTCCCGTCAACCTCAGAAATAGATAGCTTCACGCATTTAATTTCAACTGGCTTAATTACAACAGGCTTAGATTTACATCCAATAAGGAACAGTATACTTAAAACAAGAATTATCTTTTTCATCGTAGGTCATTTTATTTGAAATTATTTATATTGTAAAGTTACAAAAAAAGGGATGTAAATTATACGATTTATACAGGCAAACGTAGTAGTTTTTTTAATATTGAAACTAATGAGTTTGCACTGAATCAAATTTATTTCTTATTTAAGAAATAGTTTTGGATAAGCAAAAAATAGTTTTATATTTGCAACCGCTTTCGGGGTGTAGCGTAGCTCGGTTATCGCGCCTGCTTTGGGAGCAGGAGGCCGCAGGTTCGAATCCTGCCACCCCGACAACTTTGTCATCAATCCATATCAAAAGGCTGTAAATCGTATGATTTACAGCCTTTTCTATTTTTTGTAATTTAAACTAATTTAAGTTATTTCAAATAAAATGAGACCTAAACGGTGAACCAAATTAAAACCTACTTTTAGGTCACCAGAACAATGCAAACTCCTTTAAATAAAAGGGATTGCAAAGTATAGACGGCTTTCATTTTTGTACTCATTTGCACTGTTTTGGAATCATTTGGGTGAACTGTTTCGTGCTGTTCACTTCAAGAGCGATTAAATCGCTTTAAAACAACTTAAATTAAATGAGTTATGATTTCAAAAAACACCTTCGGAGTACAGTTTATTATTCGGGTTAATAAAATAAAAGATGGTAAAGTTCCCATCTATGTCCGGATAACCGTGGACAGCCAAAGAGTAGAAATGTCGCTAAAACGTTGGATTCAGCCAATAGAATGGAATGCTGCCAAAGGACTGGCAAGAGGAAGTCGAAAAGAAATCACTGCACTAAATACATATTTGGAACAAATCCGAGCCAGATTAGTAGAGTGCTATCAAGAAATCCAATTGAAAAAGAAGCTCATAACCGCCAAAGGAATAAAAAGTTTGTTTTTAGGAGAGGACGACAAACAATTCACCTTGACAAAACTCGTAACCTACCACAATGAAACGATGAAAACCGTATTGGCAGTAGGCACATTAAAGAATTACTCCACCACCGAAAAATACATTTTAGAGTTCCTAAAAACCAAGAAAGGCACATCAGATATTTACCTATCCGAAATCAATTACCAATTTGTTATTGATTTCGAAATGTTTCTCCGAAACCATAAACCTGTTGACCATCAAAAGCCGATGCAAAACAATGGCGTGATGAAACACCTAGAGCGATTAAGAAAAATGCTCACGTTAGCAATAAAAATGGAGTTGATGATAAAGGATCCTTTCAGTAAATATGCTTTGAGGTTTGACAAGGTAGAACGTGAATGTTTAACAGAAAGCGAATTATCCGCAATCGAAAACAAAAAATTCAGTATCGAACGATTGGATATTACAAAGGATCTGTTTGTTTTTAGTTGCTATACTGGATTGGCTTACATAGATGTTATGAAATTGAATGTTGATAAAGTCAACATTGGAATTGACGGTCAATACTGGATTACTACCAAACGCGAAAAAACTAAAAATCCTGTTCGAGTTCCCATACTACCCAAAGCTTGGGAGATAATTCAAAAATACCAAGACCACCCTAAAGTGATTGCTTATGGAACGCTGCTCCCACATCTATCAAACCAAAAACTAAATGGATATTTAAAAGAAGTTGCTGACTTATGCAGCATCAAAAAAAATATTACGTTCCATTTAGCGCGTCACACTTTTGCCACAACCATCACTTTATTAAATGGTGTTCCTATTGAAACGGTAAGTAAAATGTTAGGGCACACCAAGATAAGCACCACTCAAATTTATGCCAAAGTAGTAGAACAAAAAGTGAGTCAGGATATGATGAAATTGCAAGAAAAATTATCTGTTATAGAATTTAACAAAAAGAGCGTAAATAGTTAAAAAAATAAGTAATTTCACGCTCCTTTTTAAAAATACTAAAAACAATAATCCTTTAGATGAAATATAATCTTGAAATGTTCGATAAGATTATTAATGACATCCTAAACAATACAGACTTAATTTTTGGTGAAAAAGAGTTTAATTTCAACTCTAATTTACTAACAAATGAAAACATCAGGATAAAACTTTCTATAAAGAATATCGTTTTCAAGCAAAATTCAAATTCAAAAATTGAACATTTTATTCATAAACAACAATTAGCATTAGAAAACCTGATAACGATTGTTGTCAAAGAAATAAATCCAAAAAAAACGAAGGATTTATATTCCATTTCAAACAACTACAACCAAATTGACAACTTAAAAATCATTTATGATAAACTCGAAAAACTGCAGCTTTTCATTGAGGCAGATTATTCCGGTTTTCTCAACCTAAATAGTCGTGCTCCCTATCGTTCTTTGGTAAAACAAAAAAATGGAATTGCTTCTAAAGTCAAGATGGTAAGAAAATCGTTATTGTCCGTTGGTTTACAAAATGACCTTTTGTTAATAGTACTTGAACCATTAAAAATAAACGAAGTAGAGAATGTTACCTATAATCAATTCAATTATTACAGCCAATTTATAACAGGTTTACACGAACTTCTGAATGGTAATAACAGGAACTTTTCAGAAGAAAGTATTATATCCCTTCTAGTGGAGCTCAACCACAATTCCAAAATATTCTTTGAATTTCAAGTCCGCGAAATTGCTACTGTTCTGAAAGATCTAGAAACGTTCAACAGTAAAATTGATTATTTGATTTTAACGATGAAAAAATATTTCCAAACAAATACTACCAGTTCTAATACATACAGTCACATACGCCCTTCCAATACGGAACAAATCACCGCTTGGATCGAGGAAGAAATCAATTATCTAAACAAAAAACACTTTCTTGAAAATCCAACGGCTGTATTGATGCAACAAACTGCAAACAAAATCAAGCTCCAATGGGATTTATCCGTAGCACAATTAAGCTATTTTTACAACCTATTACACACGACAGGTATAATACAAAATAAAAACCAAAGTGATATTTTCAGAAATATAGCCGAAAACAACAAAACGGCTAAAGTCGAAAATATTTCTGTCGACAGTATCAGTGCAAAATATTATAATGTAGAAACGAGCACAAAAGAGGCAGTAAAGTCTGTTATCATTAATTTATTAAATCTCGTGAATAAATAATATTTTTCTTCGTAAAGTCTTATTTTTCAATACTTCAATGGGGGTTGTACAACCCCTGCAACTGTTTTAGTATAAAACCCTTTTTGTTCTTTGTCGCAAAACAATAAAACAAATAATTTATGGCAACAGCAATTATCACAACAGATGATTTACAGACGTTTAAAATTGAATTGTTAGAAGATATTAAAAGATTGCTGAAGGAAAGCAGCGGACAACCTGGTAAGAAATGGCTCAAATCCTATGAAGTTCAAAAAGTGTTGGGGATTTCGGCAGGTACACTACAAACCCTACGCAATAATGAAACCATTGAATATACAAAAATTGGAGGAGTTATCTATTATGATTATAACGAAATCCAAAAAATGTTGAATCCAAAGTTGAGACATAAATAAACAAATCCTAGGGTATGAACTTCATAAGACACCTTACAGGAGTTTTTCAATGTATAGATAATGACAAACGACTCACGCCCTTTCACATTAGTTTATATATGGTTCTTTTCAGGCAATGGAACAACAACCGGTTTAAAAACCCAATTTCCATAGCCAGAGACGAAGTGATGAAAGCTGCAAAAATTGGTTCGGTAAACACATACACCAAAGCCTTGAAACAATTGCACCAGTATCAGTATATTCGCTATGAGCCGTCATTCAATCCACACATCGGCAGTCGGATTTACTTGTACACTTTTGAGAATGCTAATGGTCAAAGTATCGATAATACTGATGAAATAGAAATGAGCCCTTTATTAAACATAGAAAACAGTAAAAACAATTCAAATCAAAAAAACAAAAACACACAAGCACAAAATTTCGAAAATCAATTGGAACCAATAAAAAAAATGAA
>NZ_JAYWCK010000083.1:0-3566 GCF_043780635.1 Flavobacterium sp. | reverse complement strand
AACACTGTGGGAAACCGCATTAGCATTGGATAAAAAGATGAAAAAGAGTGACTTATTATATCCAAAACGATTGACTTTATACAAAGAAATCTACATTGGTCATACACCAGTTTCCAGAATTGGCAAAACCACGCCAGTAAAAATGGTCAACGTTTGGAATGTTGATACAGGAGCGGCTTTTAAAGGTCCCTTAACAATTTTAGATGTTGACACAAAAGAATTTTGGCAAAGTGAACCTTTACCAAGTTTATATCCGAGTGAAAAAGGAAGAAATTAAAAAAAACTATATTTGTAAAAAAAAATAAACTATGACTAAGATTTTTACATTCGTATTATTAGGAGCATTTTGTATGGTAAATGCTCAAGCATTTAAAGGAAAAGGAGACACAAAGGTAAACGTAGGGATGACTTTTCAAGATGGTGGCACTGGAATAGTAGCTTCAACCGATTACGGTTTAGGGGAAAACTTCTCTATTGGAGTTCTTGCTTCTTATTTATTAGGAGTTGATGAGTATTTAGGTGAAAAACCAGGTGCTGATTATCGTTTTGATGCTAAATTAAGATTTAATGCCAATTTAGGAAATGTAATTAATGTAGATCCAAAATTTGATTTGTATCCTGGTTTGAATTTAGGCTTGAAAAACTTTGGTGGTCACATTGGAGCACGATATTTCTTCACAGATGGATTTGGTGTTTTTTCTGAATTTTCTGTTCCGTTTGCAAAATATGATGCAGATGCTGCTTCAAAATATAATAATGGTCCTTCTTTTAATGCTGGGGTTTCATTCAATTTAGACTAGTTATTATTTATAAAAAAAGCGGCTTGATTTTCATCAAGCCGCTTTTTTATTATTTAAAACACTTTACAAATCGAATTTTATTCCTTGTGCCAATGGAAGTTGAGTTCCATAATTAATGGTATTCGTTTGTCTTCGCATGTAGGCTTTCCAAGCATCGGAACCCGATTCACGTCCTCCGCCAGTTTCTTTTTCTCCGCCAAAAGCTCCTCCAATTTCTGCTCCTGAAGTTCCAATATTTACATTGGCAATTCCGCAATCTGAACCAGATTGAGAAAGGAATAATTCCATTTCTCGCATACTATTTGTGAATATTGAAGAGGAAAGTCCTTGTGGAACTCCGTTTTGCAATGCAATTGCTTCTTCAATTGTGGAATATTTCATAACATACAAAATTGGTGCAAAAGTCTCAGATTGAACAATGTCAAAATGATTTTCGGCTTCAATGATGCACGGTTTTACATAACATCCGCTTTCGTATCCTTTGCCTTCTACCACACCGCCTTCTACGATGATTTTTCCACCTTCTTTTTTGGCAGTTTCAATTGCATTCAAATATTCCTGAACTGCTCCTTTGTCGATAAGTGGTCCAACGTGGTTGTTCTCATCCAACGGATTTCCGATTTGCAATTGACCATAGGCATTTTTCAAAACGCTGATGGTTTTATCATACACACTTTCGTGAATGATTAAACGACGCGTCGAAGTACAACGTTGACCAGCAGTTCCAACGGCTCCAAAAACGGCTCCAACCAATACCATGCTGATATCAGCGTGTTCCGAAACGATAATCGCATTGTTTCCTCCCAGTTCAAGAATAGTGTTTCCAAAACGTTCTGCAACGGTTTTCGATACGTGACGCCCAATTCTTGTTGATCCTGTAAAAGAAACCAAGGAAATTCTTGTGTCATTGTTGATTAAATCCCCAGATTCATTTCCGGTTACCAAGCAACTTACGCCTTCGGGAACATTATTTCTTTTTAAGACCGATTTTATAATATTCTGGCAAGCAATACCGCATAAAGGCACTTTTGAACTTGGTTTCCAAATGGCAACATCGCCACAAACCCAAGCTATCATTGCGTTCCAACTCCAAACTGCCACTGGAAAGTTAAACGCCGAAATAATTCCAACGGTTCCTATCGGGTGGTATTGCTCATACATTCTGTGTTGTGGTCGTTCAGAATGCATTGTTAATCCGTACAACTGACGTGACAATCCCACTGCAAAATCACAAATGTCAATCATTTCCTGAACTTCGCCATATCCTTCCTGAAGACTTTTTCCCATTTCGTAAGAAACCAATTTCCCTAACGGTTCTTTGAATTTTCTTAATTCGTCTCCCATTTGGCGAACAATATCACCTCTTCTTGGTGCAGGAACCATACGCCATTCTAAGAAAGCTTCTGAGGCTTTTTGCATTGCTTTTTCGTAATCTTCTTTAGTAGAAGTTTTTACTTTTGCTATTAAAGCTCCGTCAGCAGGCGAATAGCTTTCGATGATTTTTCCGTGTGCAAAATTGTTTGCTCCGGTTGAAGTTCCTTCGTTTATGGCTTCAATACCTAATTGTTTTAGGGCTGATTCTATCCCGAATTGATTTGCTATTGTTATCATTGTAACTTTTTTAGTTGTAATTGTTATATTTTTTTACAAATATAGTATAAAAGGCGAAATAGAAAGTAAATGTCTGAAAATTTAAGTCTTTAAATTATTGAGGATATAAGTCGTATTAGTAAAAATTCTCGTTTTCTAGGGTTTCTAGCCCCGAGTGAAGTGAAAATCCCACGCTTTTGGGCGTGGATTGAAACGGAAAGCGGGAAATAGCTCCTGAAAAATCAGAACAAATTCTTTTTCTTGAACAAGAACACGCCAGAAATAGAAATTATAAGTGAAATTAACAATACGATCCAAAATCCGAAAGGGTTTTCCTGAAGATTATTTGGCACATTCATTCCGTACAAACTTGCAATTACTGTAGGTATCATCAAAATGATGGAAATTGAAGTCAGCCTTTTCATAATAACGTTCAAATTGTTTGAGATTACCGAAGCGTAAGCGTCCATCATTCCTGTTAAGATGTTGCTATAAATGTTTGTGGTTTCTTCTGCTTGACGTAATTCGATTTCGAGATCTTCTAGCAATTCCGGGTCAAAAGTATCTTTATGGTTTTTTAAATTCTTGATTCTGCGAAACAAAACATCATTACCTTTTAAAGAAGTCACAAAGAATACTAAACACTTTTCAATTTGCCATAAAGCTTGAAGTTCTTCATTTTTTATGGATTTTTCAAGATTGTCTTCGGCGAGTTTTATTCTTTGGTTAATTTGCTTTAGATATTTCAAAAACCAAATGCTTGAGGAAAGCAATAATTTTAATACTAAATCAAAATCATTTTCGATGGTTATTTTCTTGCGTTTGGTGTATATGACAAAATCCGTAAGAATGTCGGTTTGGTGAAAACAAAGAGAAACAAAAACATCGTCTTTGAACATTAAACCCAATGGTGCCGTGTTGAATGGTAGTTTTGGATCGTTGCTTTTGAAAGGAATTCGCAGAATGATAAGTGTCCAACCGTTTTCGATTTCGATACGTGGTCGTTCGTCAATATCTTCAATATCACTATAGAAATCTTCGGGAATTTGTAGTTCTTTGAGAAGGAATTTGGTTTCCTCTTTTGTGGGACAAACTACATTAATCCAGCAGTTTTCTTCACGTTTTTCGGTTTGAACTAAACCTTTACTATTTTTGTAATAAGTAATCATAATGTAA
>NZ_JAYWCK010000082.1:0-4452 GCF_043780635.1 Flavobacterium sp. | reverse complement strand
AGCATTTGTAATCTTTTATTTATTTATAATCCATTAATTTTTCCCCTACTTTGGTGAGGTTAGAGGAGGATTTTATTCAATGGTCACTTTTATTTGTTTTACTCTTTTTTTATCTACCGTTTCAATAGTGAATACACAGTTTTCGAATGTAATTTTCTGGTCTTTTTTTGGAAAATTTCCTAAAACTTCAAGAATAAACCCTGCCAAAGTTTCGGCTTCGCCTTTTCTTATTTCGAATAACTCTTCATCCACATCAATCACTCTGTAGAAATCTTTGAGGTTTATTTTTCCTTCAAAAAGATAATTTTTATCGTCAATTTTAGAATAATTTGAATTATCTCCGTCAAATTCATCGCTGATATCTCCCACAATTTCTTCGATAATATCTTCGAGTGAAACCAATCCCGAAGTTCCTCCATATTCATCCACCACAATGGCCAAATGACTTTTCATACTCTGAAAATCCTTAAGTAAATTGTCAATTTTTTTATTTTCAGGAACAAAAAATGGTTCTCTCAGTAATGTTTTCCAATCAAATTCTTCTTTATTAATGTGCGGGAGCAAATCTTTCACAAACAAAACGCCTTCTATCTGGTCAATATTGTCTCGATAAACCGGAATTCTGGAAAAGCCTTTTTCGATTATTTTGGAGAAAATTGTCGCGAAAGATTCTTCTATTTCTAATGCAAAAATATCCATTCTAGGACTCATTACTTGCTTCGTATCGGTGTTTCCGAAAGTCACGATTCCTTCCAGTATTTTTTGCTCATCAGACGAAGTTTCATCTGCATCTGTAAGTTCTAGGGCTTGCGATAATTGGTCGACCGAGAAATTTGTCTTTTGTTTTCCTAATTTATTATGCAGGTAAATGGTGACTTTGCGCATTGGCAAACTTATTGGCGAAAGCAATTTATCAAGTCCCGCAACAGGATAAGCAATCAACTTGGCAAACTTTATGTTGTTTCTGCTGGCGTATACTTTTGGCAAAACCTCGCCAAACAGCAAGATTAAGAAAGTGACCACAATCACTTCTAAAATAAATTTTAAAATGGGTGAACTAACCGCCGAAAATATATTATGCCCCACATAGGAGAACAAAATTACCACTCCAATATTAATGAAATTGTTAGCCACTAGAAGTGTGGCCAGTAATTTTTTGGGTTTTTCTAAAAGTTCTGAAATTATTTTCCCTTTTGAGGGATGTTCTTGCAAGGTGTCGTCAATGTCTTTTTGTGACAAGGAAAACAAGGCTACTTCAGCACCAGAAACTAATGCAGAACAAAAAAGCAACGCAAATATTGCGATAAAACCAAATACTATATTAGTATCTAGAGTGTATTGAAGAAATAAACTGGGCTCCGGCTCCAAATTAAAAGAGATTAGTTATACAATCAAAACGGTAAATCATTTACTGGCAAACCGTTATTTTCTGGGTCAAAGTTAGCGTTTTTTGTTGGTTCAATTGGTTTATTCTCTTTACTGCCTTCGATTTCCTTTTTTGTTGTAAGAAAAGTAAAGTCTATTGCCTGAATTTCTGTGATGTATTTAGTTGACCCATCTTCGGCTTGCCATTGGCGAGATTTTATGCGACCTTCAATAAAAACTTTGTCTCCTTTTGACAAATATTTTTCGCATAATTCAGCCGCTTTATTCCTCACAACAATGTTATGCCACTCTGTAGAAGTAATTTTTTCTCCGGTTTCCTTATTGATATATGTCTCGTTTGTTGCCAAAGGGAATTTTCCAATGCAGGAATCACTTTTGAAATAGTGCATCTTCACATCGTCGCCCAAGTGGCCAATTAACATTACTTTATTTAAAGTCGAATTCATGTTCTGAGTTTATAAATTCAAATATACTGATTTTTGAGTTAGCTCAAAAAATCCTTTTCAATAAAATTGTGAATCACAATTGGGAAAGGAAATGTTTTCAAAGTTTCCGAACTTATACCATTTTTGATGGTTCCTTTTACTTTCACTTTCCAAAACTTGATATGCAAATGTTGATGCGATAATTTATGGATGATGCTTTCCGGATTGCTTTCTAATATACTAACAATTTTATTTTCGATAAAAAAATCAGATTGAATTAGTTCTGCTATACAATCAAAATCTTCTACCTTCTCTGTTTCAATCAGAGGAAATTCATAGAGATTGTGCCAAATTCCTTTTGCAGTTCGCTTTTGGATTATCGTATTCTCATTGTCATCAGAGACTACTAAGTAATTAAAAACCCGATTCCTGACTTTTAGTTTTTTAGATTTTAAGGGCAATTGATCCACTTTCTTTTTTTGCAAAGCGGCACAACTGCTATTGAATACACAAATTTCACAATTTGGGCTTTTAGGAACACATTGCAAAGCGCCAAATTCCATAATGGCTTGATTGAACAACGCGGGGTTGTCTTTTGGCATCAATTCGAAAGCCAGAGCAGCAAATTCCTTTTTGGCGGAAGCTGAAGCAATATCCGTTTCTACATCAAAATACCGTGACAAAACCCGAAAAACATTTCCGTCTACAACGGGAACGGCTTCATTAAAGGAAAAAGAGGCGATTGCGGCGGCCGTATATTCACCAACACCTTTTAGTTTCAATAAGTCATTATAGTTATCCGGAAATTTTCCAGATAATTCTGTGGCAACAAATTGTGCGGTTTTATGCAAATTTCGAGCACGGGAATAATAGCCCAATCCTTGCCATAGTTTCAGAACCTGTTCTTCATTGGCTTTAGCCAAATCAAAAACTTTCGGAAAATTAGTTGTGAATGATAGAAAATACGGCGTTCCTTGTGCCACTCGCGTTTGCTGAAGCATAATTTCGGACAGCCAAATTAGATACGGATTATCAGTTTTTCGCCACGGTAAATCCCGCTTATTTTCTAAATACCATCCTATCAATACTTTGGAAAAATTCATCTTTAAATATTAGTTAACAAAAGTAAAAGTTTATATGATTAAAATTTAATGAATTAGCTTGAATAATTGTTTTTTTAATTCATATATTTGCAACCTCAAAAAATTAGTACACCATTTATAAATTACGAATAAAATGACAAAAGCAGATATCGTAGCAAAAATCTCAGAGAGATTAGGTCTAGAAAAAGGAGATGTTCAGGCAACAGTAGAGACCTTTATGACAGAAGTAAAAAATTCATTAGAAACTGGAGACAATGTTTATTTAAGAGGTTTTGGAAGCTTCATTGTGAAAACAAGAGCTGAAAAAACAGGAAGAAATATTTCAAAAAATACCACGATCAAAATTCCTGCCCACAATATTCCAGCATTCAAACCTGCAAAAGTGTTTGTTGAAGGAGTAAAGACAAATAACGAAGCAAAGTAATAATATTTATTAATCACAAAATCACCAGATTATGCCAAGTGGTAAAAAAAGGAAGAGACATAAGGTAGCAACGCACAAACGCAAGAAAAGAGCGAGAGCTAACCGTCACAAAAAGAAAAAGTAGTTTTAAACTACTTTTTTCTTTTTAACCGTTCATTGAAATTTGGAAAACAGAATGCAGATTACAGATTACAGATTGCAGTTTTAACTGCAGCCTGACAACTGTTTCCTGCCCACTGAATTTCCTCTCGGGTTCAATACCTGTTAAAATTATTGTTTAATCCATCCTTACTGCAAAGTTGATGGTTGATAGTTAATAGTTGATGGAGTCTTTCCAACATCTAATAACCGACAACCTACAACTCCATTGTTTGGATAAAAATTTACAGATGAATAAAGAATTAATCATTAGATCTAGTTCCGAAGCCGTAGATTTTGCCTTATTAAAAGATGGAAAACTAATTGAATTACACAAAGAACAAGAAACAAGCAATTTCCAGGTTGGCGATATTTTTATTGCCAAAATTAGAAAACCAGTTGCTGGACTAAATGCTGCTTTTGTAAATGTTGGCTACGAAAAAGATGCCTTTTTACATTATCACGATTTAGGTCCTAATCTTGCTTCCCAACTGAAATTCATAAAACTTGTAAGCGCAGGTAAAATAAAAGATTTCTCCCTAAAAAACTTTCAGTTTGAAAAAGAGATAGACAAAGATGGTTCGATAACTGACATTATCAATTCGAATCAATCTATCTTAGTACAAGTCGTCAAAGAACCAATATCTACCAAAGGACCAAGAATTAGCGCTGAGCTATCGCTTGCCGGAAGATTTATTGTTTTAGTTCCGTTTTCTGACCGTGTTTCTATTTCTCAAAAAATAGAAGACAAAAAAGAAAAAGAACGTTTGAAACGATTGGTACAATCCATCAAACCAAAAGGATTTGGCGTTATTGTTCGCACAGTAGCCGAAGGCAAAAGCACCGTAGAATTAGAAAAAGATTTGCAGAACCTCATAGAGAGATGGACTGCAATGTGTAAAAAATTACCAACCGCTCATCATCCGTCCAAGGTATTAGGAGAGCTCAATAGAGCTTCATCAATATTAAGAGACGT
>NZ_JAYWCK010000081.1:0-43214 GCF_043780635.1 Flavobacterium sp. | reverse complement strand
ACAGCATTAACTTTGGTGCAATTCATCAATAAATTTATTTTTGAAAGACCAATAAACAATATTAAAACACAAATAATTTAATTGCACCCAACGGGTTAATTATACTCTTTTTATTCCTCCTCATTATTTAATTTATCTTCTATTACCTACGGATGATGCAATTTTCTATATAAATTGCATCATTTTTTTTATATTATTATTACTGATTTAATTACTTAAATGTGTGAATAATGTAATATTAACAAAAAATTATGTAAGGCAAAACAAAGGAAATGCTCTCACCTTTGTGTTGTGACAATTAAGTCACAACCCAAATCTTTTATAATGAAATTAAAAAATGTTTTTTCAACCGTAGCAATGCTTGCGGTTGTTTTACTGTCCAGTTGTGATAATCAAGAAAGCTACCCTACAGCTTCTACAACAACTCCAGAAACTTTATTAACAGCTCCATTATCTACAGAACTTTCTGCAGAAGCCAACTCCATTGAGGGAGTAAACCTTGGTGTTGCCGGTAATTTTGTAATTCTGTCAAAAACAGGAATTACCAGTGTTTACAAATCTACTATAACTGGAGATATTGGTACAAGCCCAATCACTGGTGCAGCTATGGTAGTAAGTTGTGGCGAAGTAACAGGAAATGTGTTTTCTGTTGATGCTGCTGGCCCTGCATGTAAGACTACTAGTGCTACTATGTTAACGGCTGCCATAGGTGATATGCAAACAGCATACACTGATGCTGCCGGACGATCTAATCCTGATTTTTTGAATTTGGGTGCTGGAACCATAGGCGGAAAAACACTTACTCCTGGATTGTATAAATGGACAAGCTCAGTTAACATTCCAACAGATATTACCATTTCTGGAAGCTCAACTGATGTATTTATTTTCCAAGTTGCTGGTACTCTAAAAATGAGTTCTTCTGTTAGGGTTACTCTAGCTGGAGGAGTACAAGCTAAAAATATTTTTTGGGTAGTTTCTGATGCAGTTACTTTCGGAACCACTAGTCATTTTGAAGGAAATATTCTTGGAATGACAGGAATAAATATGCAAACAGGCGCAACGATTAACGGAAGAATGTTGGCTCAAACTGCTGTAACACTTCAAATGAATACCGTTACACGTCCACAATAAATTAAAGTTTTTAATATCAAAGAGGCTATCGAGAGATAGCCTCTTTTTTATTGTCCTAAAATCAAGATTATCAGACATCAAGTGTGAATGATATAACTTTTAGGAGAAATTGTGTAACACATTTTGCCGCAAACAAGCGCAACTTTGTACTGTCAATATTAATTAATTAATTTGAAGGAGTGAATATTGATTTATGTTAATAATATAAAGAGCTTAAAGATTGTCATTCGATAATGTATAAAAGACTCAAAATAATTTAATTCATTAAAAAACAAGATTATGAAAAAATTCATTTTTTTTGCTAGTATGGTAGTAATGGTAACATTATTTAATTCCTGTTCAGTAGGCTATGTTGCCCAGGAACCGGTGTATCATACCTATAACAGACCACAACGTCCAAGCAACGATTATATTTGGATAGAAGGCGGCTGGAACTGGAACAGCGGAACCAATTCGTATACTCAGGTGAATGGTAACTGGGAGAGACATGATAATGGTCGTAAACACAAACAAGGTCATTGGAAAAAAAATAAACATGGTTCCAGATGGGTAAACGGTTCACATAGATAAACCTTGTATAAATTCTAAAGAAAGTCTGAAAACACAAAGTTGTTTTCTTTCTTTAAAAAATAAAAAAGGGTGTCTAAAAAAGGGGTTAAACCACAAGGTACAGTAGCAGTTATTTAGACTATATTGTATTGTTATTTAAAATCAGCATAATGTATTCTTGTTGAACACTATTGTACTTTTTGTGGTTTATTACTTTCTTTATTTGATATCCTTTTTTTAAAATATTTTAATTATCCTTTTTTCGCCAAATTTTATTACCTATTACTTCAAAAGAAACACCAAACCCTACGCTAGCTTTTAGCGGTGTTTTTTTTATAATATCATTAAATTCAAACATTATGAAAACATTAAGTAAAACATTTATCCTAATCTTTGCTCTCAATGCACTTGTTTGGCTAGCGCCACAAAAAGCATCTGCACAAGTATCCATTAACTTTCAAATCTTTTATGATAATTTAAGTCCTTACGGGGATTGGGTATATAATTCAGACTATGGATATGTTTGGATTCCTGATGTGTCTAATGGGTTTACTCCTTATGGCACAAATGGATATTGGACATTCACTAATGTAGGCTGGACATGGGTTTCCAATTATTCATGGGGATGGGCTCCTTTTCACTATGGCCGCTGGATGCATGATAATTATTACGGATGGGTTTGGGTTCCTGGAGACGAATGGGGTCCGGGATGGGTTAGTTGGAGAAGATCTGAAGGTTATTATGGCTGGGCACCAATAGGACCTGGCATCAATATTACTTTTGCTTATAGCAGCGGTTACAGATTGCCTTACAATCAGTGGACCTTTGTCAGAGATAGAGATTTTGGAAGAACAAATATCAATAATTACTATATCAATTCCTCCAGTAACATTACAATCTTTAACAATTCAACAGTCATCAATAATGTTCAGATAGATAAATCAAGTCGTGTACGATATAATACAGGACCTAGTAAAACAGAGGTTCAAAAGAGAACCGGTAAGTCAGTAGCTCCTGTTATGCTAAGAGAAAGAAATATTCCCGGACAAGCTGTAGACAGAGGGGAACTTCAGATATACAGACCACGTGTACAAAAAAGTACTGCAGGTGGAAATAAACCTGTTCCAAACAGAGTGTCAAGAAAGGAAGAAGTGAAGTCTGTAAGTCAAAGGAATAGTAATACTCAACAAGAAAGAAACAATCAACAAGCTAAACAACAGCAAGAGCAACAACGTAATAATCAACAAGAAAGAAACAATCAGCAGGCTAAACAACAGCAAGAGCAACAGCAAAGTAATAACCAGCAAGCTAAACAACAACAAGAGCAACAGCAACGTAATAATCAGCAGGCTAAACAACAGCAAGAGCAACAGCAACGTAACAATCAGCAGGCTAAACAGCAGCAAGAGCAACAACGTAATGCTCAACCTACTAAACAACGTAATAACCAGCAGTCTAGACAACAGCAACAGCAAAGCAATAATCAAAAAGCTCAAGAACAGCAAGCACAACAACAACTTAATAATCAGCAGGCTCAACAACAACAAGAGCAACAACAACGTAACAATCAGCAGGCTCAAGAACAACAAGCGCAACAACAACGTAACAATCAGCAGGTTCAAGAGCAACAAGCACAACAACAACGTAACAATCAGCAAGCACAACAACAGCAAGCAGAACAACAAAATAATAATCAGCGAGCACAACAACAGCAAGCAGAACAGCAAAATAATAATCAGCGAGCTCAAGAACAGCAAGAGCAACAGCAAAATAATAATCAGCAGGCTCAAGAACAGCAAGTTCAACAGCAAAAAAATAATCAGCAGGCTCAACAGCAGCAAGACAAAAAGAAGAAAAAATAATTAGTCTGGCTCTGATACATTTGAATAATTAGAATCTATATATTAAATAATGCTGCCTTTTTTTAAATATTAAAGGCAGCATTCCTAAAAAAAATCATTTATTAAACATTACTAACCTTTAAAATTTAACAACATGAATATCAAAAGAATCTTCGGAGCATTGCTCACAGCCTTAGGAATAGGTGGTCTTATCTATACTGCCGTAGTTTTTGCCGATACATCAGGTGATACGCGAGATGTAAAAGATCTTATCATTTACGGAGTATTAGGTATTATATTCTTCATTTCAGGCATTAGTCTTGTACGTACCACAAAAGACGAATCATAATTAAAATTTTTATAATAAACAAAAGACTAAAAAGTATGCAACAGCAAATACTTAGGTAATATAAAACTGTTGCTACTTTTTTTTTTCGAGCTTGGATTATGCCAAATTCTCTCATTGCCTAAAAAAAATATAATTATGAATTTCATTTCCATCATTTCATCCACCTCCAAAAGCAAAATTGTTTTTGTTTTATTAATTGCTTTAACAATTTTGGGATGCAAGGATAAAGGATCTTCCAAAACAAGTATTTACAAAGATCAAAACTACACGGATTTAGTTCTTGATGAAACTTCTGTAAATGACTATTTTGACGCATTTCCAGAAAGCGATACCATTAAAAATGAAGTTATTCGGTTTTATGAAAACCGGGAATATCAATTTGCCTGGTTCAATAAAAAAGGAATGACCGCTTCGGTTCCGATTTTCTACAACCAAATCCAAAATTACAGTGCTGATTTTAATGATAAAAGTTTCAAAAATATCCCATTAGATTCTTTAATTACTCTAATTGAAACCGATGAGAAATCTTCTCTTGTTAAAGAAAACAGAGTGAAAGAATTAGAATTGTTGCTTACAACCACCTTTTTTAAGTATTCAAAAAAAGTGTATGGAGGAATATCAAAAAATCCGAAGGAACTGGAATGGTTTATTCCAAGAAAAAAGAAAAATTATCAAATTCTGCTCGATTCCTTGGTTGATTTAGATAAAGGAGAAAGAATATCGGAACCAGTTAATCCGTACTACAAAACCTTAAAAGAAAAACTAAGAGACTATCGCGACATCTATAAAAAAGGAGGATTCCCGGTCGTGGTTACCACAAAAAAACTTTTATCGGTTTCAGAAAGTGATTCTTGTTTACTAGCAGTAAAAAAGCACCTATTCCTGACAGGCGATTTAAAAACAAATGATGGTTCAATTGTTTTTACAGATCAATTGGCCAAAGCGGTTACTAATTTTCAGCATCGAATGGGATTAATTGAAAACGGAAAGATAAATGCCCAAACCATAACTCAATTAAATAAACCTGTCGCGTTTCGCATTAAACAAATGATGATGAATTTAGAGCGATTGCGCTGGGTTCCTGTAGCAATGGAAAACGAATTTTTAATCGTCAATATTCCAGAATATAAACTGCATATTATTGAAAACGGCAAATTAGTCTGGACTACTAATGTAGTGGTAGGAAAAGACGTAAAACAAACCAGTATTTTCAAAGGGAATATTTCCAGCATCATCCTTAATCCCTATTGGAATATCCCCAACAGCATCATAAAAAGCGAAATTATCCCAAATATAAAAGAAAATCCAAATTATCTTAAAGACAATAATATGGAAGTGCTTTCCGGCGATAAAGTTATCAATTCGTCAAACATAAATTGGAATAAATACAAAGGAGATGTTCCTTTTACCATTCGACAAAAACCTGGTCTGGACAACGCTTTAGGAAAAATGAAGTTTTTATTTCCCAATAATTTCAATATTTATTTACACGATACACCTTCAAAAGGGCTGTTCAACGAATCAAAACGTGCTTTTAGTCACGGTTGTATCAGAGTTGAAAACCCTAAAAAATTACTAATGTATTTCCTTCGAAACGATACCTCTTGGAATCCGGAAAAAGTGGAATCCGTTTTTAAAACCGGCAAAGAAACTGGCATTCCAATTAAGCCAACAGTTCCTGTTTATATTGTTTATTTCACTTCCTGGGTTGACAATGCCGGGCAATTGAATTTCAGAAATGATATTTATAATTTAGATGAACAACTATCCAATGAAATTTTTGGAGAATGATTTTTTTTTGGTTTTTTGGTTGGGAGGCTGTCTTTTTAAGACGGCCTCTTTTTTTTGAAATTTTAGACTAGGGTGCTTTTTATGGCAAAAGTGTGAATGATATAACTTATTCAAAAAGTTATATAACTTCTTTGTTTTTATAAAATCGACCTTTATAATTCATTTAAATTAAGTAATTCCTTGAATTAAAAGTTATGATAGCAGTAAAAAAAGACGGAATAATACTCACGAAGACAGCGCTTATTTTTGAAAATGAAGGTGTTTTAAATCCAGCAGCCATTAGAGAAGGAGGCTTTGTTCATATGTTTTATAGAGCGGTGAGCGAAGGAAACCATTCCAGTATTGGCTATTGCAAACTTATGGGACCATTAGAAGTAGAACAACGGCTGGACGTACCTTTGATCTCCCCTGAATTTGAGTATGAAAAACACGGTATTGAAGATCCAAGAATCGTAAAAATAGAAGATTTGTATTATCTCACCTACACGGCTTATGATGGTGTAAACGCATTGGGTGCATTGGCAACTTCGAAAGATTTAATTCATTTTGACAAAAAAGGAATCATTGTTCCTCAAATGACTTATGAAGAATTTAATCGTTTGGCTGAAACAGATGTGGTCATGGACGAAAAGTATTATCGCTTCAATCAGCACAATCATATTGTTGAAAAAGAAGGTCTAAAAATGTTGCTCTGGGACAAAAATGTTATTTTCTTTCCAAGAAAAATCAATGGCAAATTATGTTTCTTTCATCGCATTCGACCCGAAATACAAGTTTTGGTTCAAATTGAATCATTAGAAGAGTTAACCAAAGAATTTTGGAAAGAGTACTTCATCCATTTTAATGATTATGTAGTTCTTTCACCAAAATACGACCACGAAATAAGCTATGTAGGTGGAGGTTGTCCGCCAATAGAGACTGAATTGGGCTGGCTTATCATTTATCACGGTGTTCACGAATCTATAAAAGGCTATGTGTATTCGGCTTGTGCCTCTATGTTGGATTTAGAACATCCACAGATAGAAATTGCCAGATTGCCTTATCCATTATTCAAACCCGAGGAAATTTGGGAATTAAAAGGCGAAGTAAACAATGTGTGTTTTCCAACAGGAGCCGTAGTTTTTGACGATACTTTATATATCTATTACGGTGCTGCCGACGAAAGAATTGCTTGTGCCTCTATGAGTTTATCTGAATTATTAAAAGAAGTAATGCTAAATAAAAAAATAAAATGAGAACTAAAAGAACAATCAATCCTAACAATTTGCTTTCCATAAAAAAACAGCTTCAAAATAGTTCTGAAAATGAATTAAATTTTAAGAAAAACAAAATCAAGTTACCTGAGATTTTAATTATCACCACTTTCCCACCTCGAGAATGCGGTATTGCAACGTATTCTCAAGATTTAATTTTTGCCTTAAAAAACAAATTCAAAAAATCGTTTGCCTTAGAAATTGTTGCTTTAGAATTAGAAAAAGAAAAGCACACTTATGCGGAAGATATCTATGCAGTTTTAGAAACTGACAATCAAAATTCGTATTTGGAATTAGCTGAAAATATTAATGAGAATACCAATATTGAAATTGTTTTAATTCAACACGAATTTGGTTTATTCAGAACCAATGAAGCTGATTTTATATCTTTTTTAAAATCGGTTCATAAACCAAAAATTGTAGTTTTTCATACCGTTTTACCACGTCCGGGAGAAAAACTTAAATTGCAAGTTCAGCAAATTAATAATGCTGTTGATGCATTTATCGTAATGACAAATACATCTGCAAAAATATTAGAAAATGATTATGATGTTTTGCAGGATAAAATCACTGTAATTCCACACGGAACGCATTTAGTAGAACATTCGAACAAGGAAGTTCTCAAAGAAAAATACAATTTAACGGGACGAAAGATTATTTCGACCTTTGGATTATTGAGTTCCGGAAAATGTATTGAAACTTCTATAGATGCTTTGCAAACCATTGTTAAAGAACAACCCGAAGTATTATTTCTTGTTATCGGAAAAACACATCCAACGGTTGTTAAAAACGAGGGTGAAATATACCGAGATTCGCTAGAAGCTAAAATTATTGCATTAGGATTACAAAAAAATGTAAAATTCATCAATCAATATTTGCCGTTAGATGCACTTTTAGAATACTTGCAGCTAACTGATATTTACCTTTTTACAACCAAAGATAGAAATCAGGCTGTAAGCGGTACTTTCTCTTATGCTATAAGTTGCGGTTGTCCCATTATTTCTACACCAATTCCGCATGCTGTCGAAGTATTGCAAAACGGAACAGGAATTATTATCGATTTTGAAAATCCAGAACAATTAGCCGAACAAGTTATTCGTTTGTTGAATGATAATAAATTGCGCAAAAGTATTTCTGCAAATGGCATTCATAAATTAGCCCCAACTGCCTGGGAAAACTCGGCAATTGCACACGCTATGTTATTTAAAAAAATTTCTGATAAAGGAATAGTTTTAAATTATAGAATTCCTAAGATCAACCTCAACCATTTCAAAAATTTAACAACTCCATTTGGAATGATTCAGTTTTCTAAGATCAATCAGCCAGATTTAGATTCGGGCTATACTTTAGATGACAATTCACGAGCTTTGGTGGCGATTTGCCAACATTACGAATTGACAAATGATGAAGCAGATCTGGAATACATTAAACTTTATTTCAATTTTATAAAATTCTGTTTTCAATCTGATGGTTCTTTCTTGAATTATGTAGATGAAAATGAAAAATTCACAATACAAAATAGTGAAAACCTTGATGATGCAAACGGAAGAGCTATTTGGGCTTTGGGATATCTTATTTCGATAGGTGATATATTGCCAACAGTATTATATGAAAAAGCAGTGTTAACCTTCCAAATAGCATTGATTAATGTCGGTGAAATACATTCCACTCGAGCCATGGCTTTTATTATAAAAGGAATTTATTATAGTAGTTTAAACAGCAATTTTATTCAAAATATAGATTTATTGAAGCAACTTACCAATAAATTAGTTCAGATGTACAAACACGAAGCAGAGGAGAACTGGCATTGGTTCGAGAGTTATCTCACGTATGCTAATAGTATTTTGCCTGAAGCGATGTTGTGTGCCTATTTAGCAACTGGCGATAATGGCTATAAGCAAATTGCTATAAAATCTTTTGATTTCTTATTGTCAAAAATATTTAGAAACAATAGTATTAAAGTAATATCAAATAAGGGTTGGCATACCAAAGGAGAAGTATTAAATTATGCAAAAGTGGGTGGAGAACAACCCATAGACGTCTCTTATACTATTCTTGCGCTGAGTAAATTTTACACTACTTTCAAGGACGAAAAGTATTTGCAAAAAATGGAAACAGGTTTCAGCTGGTTTTTAGGAAACAACCATTTACACCAAATTATCTACAATCCTTGTACCGGAGGTTGTTATGACGGCTTAGAAGACCTTTATATCAATTTGAATCAAGGTGCCGAATCCACAGTGAGTTATTTAATGGCAAGATTTACGATGGAAAAATATTTGAACAATAGAGTTAAAATAGGCACCGATAAAAAGGTTGTTTCTAGGAAAATCAAGTCAAAATCAAGTCTTTATGACTTAAAATGAGGCACTTATGAATCCAATAAACTAGGAATTATATAACTTTTCTCAAAAATTATGTAACAGTTTAACGATTTAATTTAATGAATTTTACAGTGTAGAAAGTTAATAGCAATTAATTTCTAAATAAAAATGATCAGTGTTGTTTAGTCAAGAGAAGAAGAAACTCACCACAATTTAATGCGTGGTACTAACAAATGGCATTGATGATTTTTAGAGTTATTCTGAAAAGAATAGTTAAAAGTTTTGAAAAAAGGTCGAGGTTGTTTAGTCAAGAGAAGAAGAAACTCACCAAAATTTAATACGTTGGTACTAACAAATGACATTGATGATTTTTTAAAATTATTCTGAAGAGAATAGTTAAAAGTATTGAAAAAATAATCAGTGTTGTTTAGTCAAGAGAAGAAGATCCTCACCAAAATTTAAATTTGATGGTACTAACAAATGACATCGATTATTTTGAAAATTATTCTGAAAAGAATAGTTAAAAGTATTGAAAAAAATAATCAGTGTTGTTTAGTCAAGAGAAGAAGAAACTCACCAGAAATTAAATTTGATGGTACTAACAAATGACATTGATGATTTTTTTTAAATATTTTAAAAAATTAAAATATTGAAAATTAATAAATTAAATAATATGATCCCTAAAATTGGAATTACCGAAATTCATTTACAAAAAAGCAACAGTCTTCTTTCCGTTATATTATCAGATGAAATGACGCTTTACATCAAAACCAGAAAATTTCACTGGAATGTAGCTGGCGAAAGTTTTATGGAATTGCATAAATTATTTGAAGCACAATACACAGAATTAGAAGCTCTTATTGATACTGTTGCAGAACGAATCGGAAAATTGGGAGGAAAAACCATTGGTACAATGAACGAGTTTTCATTGCTTTCCAGAATTGTGGAACATCCCAACAAATATCCAGTTCAAAAAGCAATGCTTTCAGAGTTGCTATCTGATCACGAAACTCTTATAAGCGAATTGCGTAAAGATATCGATATCTGTACTAACGATAATCACGATGCTGGGACAGCTGATTTACTTACGGGAATTATGCAACAACACGAATCCATTGCCTGGATTTTAAGACGCTATTTGAGTTAATATCATTATAAACAAATACATCGTTATAAAAATAAATAGTTAGAATTGGTTTTTGGTTAGTAGCTGCCTCTCAGAGGCAGCTACTTTTTTTATACGACACCAGACTTGGTATTTCATAAGGCAAAAAGTGTGAATAATGTAACTTATTTCTAAAGTTATATAACATTATTTAAGGTTAATAGGCTCAACTTTACCCTTTTATAATTTAATTGTCATCATATGATAAGAATGCGTTCTCATTCTAAAAATTAAAAACCAAAAACTATGAAACCAACAAAAAAATTAGGGATATGGATGGATCATTCCATTGCTTATCTAATGGAGTTTACCTCTAATCCATTTGAGATTAAAACCATTGAATCAAAATTTACCCATCTCAAAAAGATGGAAGCTTTAGCTAAAAGTGAAAGTCTAATGCATAATAAAGAGCAGCAATATCTTTCAAGTTATTATAGAAAATTGAGTGAAGTAATAAAAGATTACAAGCGAGTTCTGCTTTTTGGTCCTACCAATGCAAAAACGGAATTATTTGATTTTTTAAGCGAAGATGAGCGTTTCGTAAATATAAAAATCGAAATCAAAGAAACGGACAAAATGACCACAAATCAAAAAGATGCATTTGTAAAGATCTATTTTTCGAAAGCTTAATTTCAGTTTTTCGAAAAGAATTTATAGGAATAAGAAACAAGTTTAAAACGAGAAAAATGAATACAAAAAATCTTGGAATAGGATTAATAATATTGGGGATAATAATGACAGTGTATACTGGATTCAATTATGTGACTACTGAAAAAGTTGTTGAAATAGGTCCAATTAAAATAAACAAAGAAAAAAACCATCCTGTACAATGGACGCCTATTATTGGGGTGTTAATAATTGTTGGAGGGATTGTCATCATTGGGGGCAGTAGAAAAAAACAATAGAACTTAATTTACAATCCTGCAATCTCGATTTAGCCAACATAGCACTGACATGGGTTACATAAGTTCTTTTGCCCAAAATCACATTCTTTTTTATAGTTTAAAAATTCTGGTACTATTAGAATTGACTCTTAAATAATTTAAAAAATTATTAACATCCAAATAACAAAATAAAATTTTGATATTATATCTAAAAAATATTTTTAATGATGCAGGCAATATTACCCAATTTGCCTTAAGGTTTTATAAAGAACTTTTTAAACCTGCTTTTCAATTCAGAGAATTTGTCAGGCAGTGCTTCGCTGTTGGATACAAAACATTACCATTAATAAGCATTACAGGATTTATAATGGGATTAGTGCTCACTATTCAATCACGGCCAACTTTATTAAAATTTGGAGCTGAATCCTGGTTGCCAAGTATGGTTTCGTTGTCCTTAATCAGAGAAATTGCACCTGTGGTTACCGCTTTAATTTGTGCCGGAAAAATAGCTTCCGGAATTGGTGCTGAATTAGGTTCTATGAAAGTTACAGAACAAATTGACGCTATGGAAGTTTCTGCAATAAATCCTTATAAATATCTAGTAGTTACCCGAATTTTAGCCACTACTCTTATGGTTCCACTTTTAGTGCTATATGCTGATTTTATTGGAATTTATGGAGGTTATGTAGGTTACAACATACACGGAAGTATGGGTTTGTATCCTTATTTCTCAGATGTAATGGAACATCTTGAATATTTAGATTTTCTGCCAGCATTTATTAAAACCTTTTTCTTCGGTTTTTTTATAGGATTAATAGGTTGTTACAAAGGTTTTAATGCCTCAAATGGAACAGCAAGTGTAGGAATTGCGGCTAATGAAGCGGTTGTATCTGCTTCACTTTCTGTTTTTATTATTGATATGATGGCTGTACAATTAACCGATTTATTTTTCTAAAATTATGGAAAAACAAGCTATTATAGCCATTAGTAATTTATATAAATCTTTTGGAAAAAATAAAATTTTAAAAGGAATTAATATTACTGTAAACAAAGGAGAAAGTTTGGTGATTCTTGGTCGTTCCGGTTGCGGAAAATCAGTGACCATAAAATGTCTAGTCGGATTAGTTGGAGCGGATAAGGGTAAAATAAAAATTTTTGGCACAGAAATCACCTCATTAAACAACAACGAACTCAACGAAATCAGGGTTAGGATTGGTTTTATGTTTCAAAATGGCGCCTTGTATGATTCGATGTCCATAAGACAAAACCTGGCATTCACCTTAAAACATCATACTCGAAATTTGCCTGAACCTGAAATAGAAAGTCTGATTATTGAAGCATTGGACAGTGTTGGTCTGAAAGAATCTATTGATAAAATGCCTGCAGAATTATCGGGCGGAATGAAAAAGAGAATTGCCTTGGCAAGAGCCATTATCATCAATCCCGAAATTATTTTGTATGACGAACCCACTTCGGGTCTGGACACCATAACCTCAAGAGAAATCAGTGAATTGATATTGTCTGTCCAAAAAAAATACAAGACAACATCCATCATAATTACCCACGACATGGCTTGTGCAAAAATGACAGGAAACCGGATTTTGATTCTGAAAGACGGAGTAATTAATGCCGAAGGTACTTATGCGGCCTTGGAAAAAAGTAAGGACGAATGGGTACGTTCTTTTTTTATTTAAACAAAAAACATAAATCATGAATAAAGATACCGGATCAAATTGGAAATTAGGAATGTTTGTAATAATTGGATTAATACTATTGGTTCTAACCATTTATCTTATTGGGAAACAACAAAATTTGTTTGGTTCCACCTTTTACTTAAAATCAAAATTTAAAACTGTAAGTGGACTCACCGTGGGAAATAATGTGCGCTTTTCAGGAATAAATGTTGGAACAGTAGACGGAATTGAACTTATAACAGATTCCAGTGTAGTAGTTGTTTTAAAGATAAAAAAAGAGGTACAAAAGTTTATTAAAACGGATGCTATGGCCAGTATAGGTTCAGACGGATTAATGGGCGATAAAGTCCTGACAGTTTCACCTGGAACTTCATCCAATAAAATAATCAAAGACAATGATTTTATTGTCTCAAAAAGTGCTGTGGAAGTAGAAGATCTTATGAATAGCATAAAAATTACTTTAGATAATGCTGGGGTAATTACGACTCAATTAGCTCAATTTACCTATAGTATGAATAATGGAAATGGGACTTTGTCAAAATTGATGAATGACAAAGAATTTGCCATCAGTTTAAAAAATACGCTTGCCAATCTAGAAGTTAGTACTAATGAATTTTCCAAATTCACAACAAGTATGAATAACGGAAAAGGTGTATTGTCAAAACTGGTCAGTGATGAAGAGTTAGGAAAAAAATTAGATTCCACAATGTCAAATCTTCAATCAGGAACAAAAGGACTAAGTGAAAATATGGATGCGGCAAAAGAAAATTTCTTATTAAAAGGCTATTTCAATAAGAAGAAAAAAGCCGAAGCAAAAAAGCAGGAAGAATTAAAAAAGAAAAAGGATTCAACAAAGTCTGAAAAGATAATTCCAAAAAAATAATTTGTTTGTTATTGTACTGAAAAAACAAAAGCGTAAATAATATAACTTAATACTAAAGTTATGTAACACTTCGTTATATTAATGTAATCACCTTTACAAGATTGTAAAAATTAATTTGCAACACTAAATAAATTGAAAATGAAAAAGTTAAATTTTATTCTAATGATCCTATTTTTTGGATTTATGATGAATTCGTGCAGTAATGACAGCACAAAATCTTCTTACCCAGTCGCCATAAAAATGACAGATGCACCTGGTCCTTATGAAGCCGTATTTGTTGATGTGCAAGGAGTGGAAATAACTGGAAGCGGTGGAGAAACAGTAACCTTGAACGCAAAAAAAGGTATTTACGACTTACTTAAACTTTCAAATGGCGTTAGCACATTAATTGCTACCGATACCTTAGAAACTTCTAAGATAGAGCAAATACGACTGATACTTGGAACAAACAACACAGTAGTTCTTGGTGGTGTTAGTTATCCATTAAGTACTCCAAGTGCAGATCAATCCGGATTGAAACTCCAAGTACATCAAACGCTTCAGCAAGGTATTTTGTATGCGATACTTCTTGATTTTGATGCTAATAAGTCTATCGTGACAACTGGAAACGGAAGCTATAAACTGAAACCAGTTATCAGAACCATTCAAACCGCAACCAGTGGCTCCATAAAAGGAAAAATTTCACCTATTGGATTAGCAACTGTTAGCGTAGTCAGTGCCACAGATGCTACTCTTACTTTTTCAACAAATGTAAATGCCGAAGGTAATTTTACGGTTATGGGACTTCCTCCTGGAACTTATAACCTGACCATTACTCCAGTATTGCCTTTACTTCCTGTTGTCAAAAGTAATATTGTAGTTACTGCGGGAATTAATACAGATATTGGAACTATTATATTATAAGGTTTTAAAAAAGCATTCTAAAAACACCTCGGTTTCTTAAAAAAAGCTGAGGTGTTTTTTTGTATCATAAATAAATTGTTTTTTGTAAAATGCACATTTACAATACTCGATTCCCTTTTTTAAAATATGTGAATGATGTAACTTTTTCTAAAAGTTATGTAACCCTTCCTATACAAAACCAAGTCATCTTTGTAACGTCATGAAAATTCATTCATGGCAAAAATTAAAAACAAAATGGCAGATATGACAAACCTATTTAAAGCAGCAGAATTTCAAGATGCTTTAGCAGAAAATCAAGATTTATTTGATAGTAACAATAGTAATGCACGTTGTCACGAAGGTTTCTCCATGTATCCTGATGAAGTTTCCAATCAGTTGGAAAAAGAATATTATGACAGAGCCAGTGGATGTTCTGTAAAAGCTCAGGAAAATAATATTTTTGATTATCAAGTTTATCTAAAAAATTATTAAAGTTAAGCTTTAGTTCAATAATCAAAAAAAATATTTATCATGAAAACAGAAAATAAAATCAACAATGCCATTCTGAAAATTACCATGAAAATAAAGGAACAATTTCCGGAATTATCAAAATATATTTTAGAGATGCCAGTCACTATTCCGAATGTGGAAAATCCAGAAATGAACAGTAAAGCATTACAAGATTACTATGATTCATTAAATGTGTTATTAAAAGATTACACCGAAAATCACAAAATAGTTTCAAAACAAAATGAATAAATTAAAAGATATATACGGTTTCACAGAGAAAATTTTTGAAAGACTAGTTTCTTTGGCAACCTCCATTTTGGGTAACTCCATCACTTTTATTCTGGCTTTATGCTTGGTATTATTCTGGTGGGCTAACAATCTATTTACCACTCGGGATGTTCATCAAATTATTGGTGATATCATTTTTGGAACAACATTTTTGAGTTTGTTTATTATTCAAAAATCATTCAACAGGTTTTCGGGTTCAATAAATTTAAAAATAAATGAATTGGTTTCTTCACACGAACCAGCCAACAATTCGGTGATAAATGCCGAAGAAAAAACAGAACGAGAAATAACGGAACTTTCTAAAGAGTATGCCGAATTAGCTGAACAAGTCAAAGGGCTAGAGGAAGAAAATGATAAAAATTAATTTTTACTTCTCAGTCAAATTCAATCTATAATTCTTGTAAGTCCAGTTTAACTTTACTGCTGACTTTCTACTGAAATGTGTGAATAATGTAAGTTCTTACTAAAGTTATGTAACACTTTAAACATGTTAAGCAACCACCTTTGTATCGTTGTGAAAATCCTTTCACATATAAATTAAAAAAAAATGAATACTACAGAACTAAAAGGGGACTGGGAACAACAAAAGGGTAAACTAAAACAAAAGTTTGCCGCTTTAACTGACAATGATTTGCTATTTGTAAAAGGCAAAAAAGAAGAAATGCTAGGAAAACTTCAAATTAAACTTGGCAAAACAAAAGAAGAATTATTTAAAATCATTGGAAAATTATAATATAAAAACTTAAAAACTAAAAAAAATTAAAATCATGAAAAAAAATATTTTATTAGCTACTATGCTATTCGGTTTAGCAATTAGCGTACAGGCACAAGACATTTCGAAAAATGCAATTGGTTTGCGATTGGGCGATAATGACGGATTTGGAACTGAAGTTTCTTATCAGGCTAGACTTTCTCCTAAAAACAGATTAGAGTTGGATTTAGGTTTTAGAAACAACAACAATGAAAATAATATAAAATTAGCAGGTTTATACCAATGGGTTTGGAATATTGACGGTGGTTTCAATTGGTATGCCGGAGTAGGTGGAGGAATTGGAAGCTGGAGATACGATAATAATAATGGTGTAACTGACAATGGCTCATTTGCTTTTGCAGCAGGTGATGTAGGAATTGAATATAATTTTGATTTTCCATTACAACTTTCATTGGATGTACGTCCGGAATTGTATTTTGCTTCAAATTCATACGTAGATAACAATTTTGGACCAGACGTAGCATTAGGAGTGAGATACAGATTTTAATAACTTATTGACAAATAAGCTATACAATAGTATTGGTAATTTCAATTTTCAAACAAACTTAGGATTCTACTTTTAGACAAAAGCCAAAAAATTTCTGACATTGTCTAAAAGTGTGAATCTTGTAATTCTACTTTAAAATTGTATAAAATTTTATAATTCAGCTGGTTGTATCTTTGTATTGTTAAGATAAAACATAATATAATAAAAAATGGACACTACAAATATAAACGGTAGCTGGGAAGAACTAAAAAGTAAATTGAAACAAAAATTTACCGATTTGAATGACGATGATTTGCAATTAGAAGACAGCAAAAAAGAAGAAATAATTGAAAAAATACAATTGCAAGTTGGTAAAACCAAAGAGGAATTATACAAAATAATAAGAGGTTTTTAAACTGTATCTATTAATTAAGAGATATGTCGAGTTTAAAATTCAATCGAAAAATCACAAAAATGAAAAAGTCAATTTCTACCCTGGCATTTTTAATATTTATTGCAGGAACACTAATGATAAGTTGTAAATCTTCAACAAAAGAAGAAACAGAATCACAGGAAAAAGTACAAGACGCCAGAGAAAATGTACAAGATGCAAAAGATAGTCTGGTAGTGGCAAAAAAGGCTGCAACCGCCGAAGAATGGAAAGCTTTCAAGAATGAAACAGATTCAGTAATCAATGATAACAAAGCCAGAATCGCTGAATTAAAATTGAAAATGAAAAAGACTGATGAATCTATTGATGCTAAGTACCAAAAAAATATTGATATCCTTGAACAAAAAAACAAGGATCTTAAAGTTAAAATGGATACTTATAAAAATGATGCAAATAGTGACTGGCAATCTTTTAAACGAGAATTCAATCACGA
The DNA here is from genome assembly GCF_043780635.1 of Flavobacterium sp. Taxonomy (GTDB): domain Bacteria; phylum Bacteroidota; class Bacteroidia; order Flavobacteriales; family Flavobacteriaceae; genus Flavobacterium. The sequence continues at coordinate 25,548 of NZ_JAYWCK010000081.1, read as the reverse complement.
TATGGACGAAATTGGTCAAGCCTTTAAAGATCTTACAGTTGACAACAAAAAATAATAAAAAGGCGAGTTGATTCTCGCCTTTTTTATTAGATTAAATTGAAAAAAGTGTGAATGTTATAACTATTGAAAATAGTTATGTAACAGTTTTAAATTCTATTCAGCTGACCTTTGTATTATGATTCATTGCTAATATTGGGTGAAGAAAAAACCTATTTAGGAATCAATATTAATTTTTCTTATTCCAATTTTTAACTTTTAAAAACAATTATTATGAGCAATCTACTTTACACAATCGCAGTTATCCTAATCATTTTTTGGGCAATCGGATTTTTCGCCTATAGTGCGGGATCCATCATTCACATTCTTCTAGTTATAGCCATAGTTGCTATTTTATTAAGACTTATTCAAGGTAGAAGATTATAAATAAATTAAACATTAAAAATAAAAATCATGAATTCAAGTAAAGTATTATTAGGCGTTTTAGGTGGAGTAGCTGTTGGAGCATTAGCGGGAATCTTGTTAGCACCCGATAAAGGATCAAAAACAAGAAAAAAAATCATGAATAAAGGCAAAGATTTTGCCGATGACATGAAAGAAAAATTTGAAGATTTGTATGAAAATGTAGCTGACAAATATGATACTCTTTTGCAAGATGCAAAAGGATTAGTTTCAAACCATGAAGTTAAAGTGAAATAAAATTTCATTTCAATATCGTTTTAAAGATTCAATTATGAAAAATAGTGCTACAACAATAGGAATTTACTCTGAAAAAAAAGAGAATTCTAGAGGGGAAAATTCAAAAATGTTACCCCTAAGTTTGAAAGACAAAATAGCCGATGCTTTATCGTCTTTTTTGTCAGAATTGGTAATTTCTATTGTTGTTACTCTATTTAATCAACTTATAAAAATCAAAGCATTAGAATGCCTCTCTGGTTTTTGTTATCATAATATATCTGAATCACGATTAATAAAAAGCAAGATAAAATGAATACTGTTAAAGAAGCCGAATTTATGAAAGAATCCATCCTTTTGATGGAAACTAAACTTGACAGGAAATTATCCTTAGCCACAAAAAAATTAGTGCTTAAAAACGAAGAAATAGAAAAAAATTCAAAAGAATTAATTTTTGCAAACAAAGAACTCAGTTTTCAATACAAAGAAAGAGGTAATCTTGCTGCCGAGTTAATCTTGGCTAACAAAAATCTTGCCTTTCAATATGAGGAGAAGGAAAAACGAGCTGCCGAGTTAGATGTTGCAAATACTGAACTTGCCTATCAAAATGTTGAGAAAGAGAAACGTGCCTCAGAGTTAGTTATTGCAAACAATGAGATTGCATTTCAAAATGAAGAGAAAGAAAAAAGGGCAGTAGAATTAATTATTGCGAACCGGGAACTTGCTTTTCAGAAATTAGAAAAAAACATACGGTCATCAGAGCTTATTATTGCTAATAAAAAGCTGATTTTTAAAACTCAGGAAAGGGAAATAAAAACAGCCGAACTCAATATTGTAAACCGAGACCTTAAAATAGCCAGAGAAAATCAAAAAGAATATATAAGAGGCTTAGAAGAAATGATATTTATGACTTCACATAAAGTGAGGCAACCTATTGCTAATATTATAGGATTTTCTAATATTCTGGATGAATCCACAATTTCACCTGACGATTTAAAACGATCAATAGACAGTATCAAAGAATCAGCTCTTGCTCTTGACCTTTTTACAAGAGAATTGACAACATTAATTTGTGAATTAAGTGAAAAAATGGGAAAAATAAAAAATAAGAAATAACACCATTATTTTAACATATAGTAGAACTAAATATTTGAAACCTACTTTAGTTCTTTAAAAGAAATCGAGGCTTATAAACCTCGATTTTTTTTGTGATATACCTAATTTAAATATTTTCAATTGGAAAAAAAAGAAACTGTAAATATTTTTTAATGATTTGGTAGTTAATTAAATATGATTTTTTTAGCAATACTTATTTTTTTAAAATGTGTGAATGATATAACTCTTTGCTAGAATTGTATAATACTTCTAAACTAAAACTGTCTAACCTTTGTACCATAAATATTTAATATTTTAAAAAAATTAATAAAAAACCCAAAAAAAAATGAAAACAAGAAAATTACTCTCGATCCTTGCAATACTGTTTATTGCTTTAATGTCGGGTTGTGCCAGTGATGATTTCAATGAAGTCGTTGGCATATGCCCAATTGTAGTATCAACGAACCCGCTTGATGGTGCCACTGGTGTTCCTTTTAACCAGATTGTTTCAGCCACTTTCAACGAAGAGATGAATCCTGCAACTATTAATCAATCCTCATTTATCTTAACAGTAGGAGGAACACCTGTCTCTGGAACGGTAACGCTTTCTGGAGCAGTCGCATCATTTACCCCAAGCAGCCTTCTTATAGCTAACACTATTTATACTGCAAAAGTGACAACATTATCAAAGGATTTAGATGGAAATGCATTGCAAGCAGATCATATTTGGACATTTACAACAGGTATTTTACCTGTAGTTGTTTCAACTAGCCCAATAAACCTTGCTACTGGTGTTGCACTTAATAAGATAATTACAGCAACTTTTAATATGCCAATGGATCCTTTGACATTGACCAATCTTACCTATACAGTTAAACAAGGAACAACTACTATACTAGGGACAATTTCCTATTCTGGATCAACAGTTTCTTTCACGCCAACTTCTCAATTAGTAGGTAATAAAGTTTATACTTGTACTATTACTACAGGCGCTAAAAATGTTGCCGGTACTTCATTAGCCAATGATTATGTTTGGAGCTTTACAACAGTGATTGCAGTAATTGTAACACCTCCACCAACAGGAACAAGCGGTTTATTCTTTGGAGTTTTCGGAGGTAATGCAGGAATAACCAATCAAGGATTATTTACAGTAGTTAATGGTAAAATAGGAACTACTGCTGCCTCAACTTTGGTAACAGGTTTCAAAGATGGTATGACTGCTGATGTTTATACTGTAACACCTCTTAATAACGGACTTGTTACTGGTGGAATATACGCTGCTGCGCCACCTCCAGGAAATGCTGTAAATGCAGCAATCGCAACTCAAGGACTTGTTGATGCAACAGCTGCTTATCTAAGTATTTCTCCAGCTTCAATGCCTGGTGGAATTGATCCAGGTGCTGGCGAATTAGGTTCATTAACTTTGGCCCCTGGTGTTTATAAATCTGCAAGCGGTACTTTCAAGATAACAAATGGAGATCTTACATTAGATGCTCAAGGTGATCCTAATGCAGTATTCGTTTTTCAATGTGCTTCTGCTTTGACAGTAGGGGATTCAGCTCCAAGTAATGTTAAATTAATAGGCGGAGCCTTGGCTAAAAATGTGTACTGGTATGTAGGTAGTACAGCTGTTATTAACTACGCCGGAGGTGGAATTATGACTGGAAATATTATCGCTAATTCGGGAGTGACTTTGTCTTCTCCAGCTAACAGCACAAATTCAAGTGTAACAACATTAAACGGTAGAGCAATTTCATTAGTATCTTCGGTTACTATGGTAAATACAGTGATTAACGTACCTAACTAAGGCGTAAAAAAAATAATTTAATATTCAAGAAATATATCCCGTCTCAGGGCGGGATTTATTCTAAACCAAAAAAAATTAAATAAAAAATAAAAAAAATGAAAGTTAAAACTAATTTTAAAGTGGATTCCTGTAAGACATGGTTTCCTAATCTTACCCTTAAAAGCATTATATTAATTGCTTTGGTATGGTTCAATATTCAAACGCCTGTTCAGGCTCAGGAAATACAATATACGAAACCATCATGGTGGTTTGGAGTTGCAGGCGGTGCCAATTTTAATTTCTATCGCGGTTCAACAAACCAGTTGAATGCTGATTTAACTCCTCCGGTAACTTTTCACGATGGTAAAGGTGTTGGTCTTTTTATTGCGCCTCTTATGGAATTTCACCGTCCGGATTCAAGATGGGGATTTATGCTACAAGCAGGATATGACAATCGTAAAGCGAAGTTTGACCAAGTAGTTTCTCCGTGTAACTGCCCTGCAGATTTAACGGCTAACATAAGTTACATTACTGTAGAACCAAGTTTGCGTTTGGCTCCTTTTAAATCAAATTTTTATTTGTATGGAGGTCCACGTTTGGCATTCAATATGGATAAATCATTTACTTACCAATTAGGAATCAACCCTGCTTATCCTAATCAAGTTCCAAGTCCTGAAGTAAAAGGAGATTTAAGTGACATCAATAAAACTATTATTTCGATGCAAGTTGGATTAGGATATGATATTCCGCTTTCTTCACAAAATCACAAAACACAATTCGTTCTTTCCCCTTTTGCCTCATTTCAACCCTACTTCGGGCAAAATCCACGTTCTATAGAAACATTGAACATTACAACTGTTAGAGCTGGTGTTGCACTTAAATTTGGCCGAGGAAAACTAATCACGACACCAGAAGAAAAAGCTGCAGTGGTTGTAGAACCAGAAGTTCAATTTTCAGTTTATGCTCCCGCTAATGTTCCTACACAGAGACGTGTAAGAGAAGTATTTCCACTACGTAACTATATTTTCTTTAACATTGGTTCAACTGAAATACCAAATCGTTATGTAATGCTTAAAAAAGAAGATGTAAAATCATTCAGAGAAGATCAACTTGAAATGGTAACCCCTATAGATCAATCTGGTCGTTCAAAAAGACAAATGAATGTGTATTATAATGTTATCAATATCCTTGGTGACAGAATGATAAAAAATCCTACAACAACAATTACCTTAGTCGGATCATCAGAAAAAGGACCTAAAGAAGGTAAAGAAATGGCTGAATCAGTTAAATTCTACTTGGTAAACACTTTCGAAATTAGTGCTTCAAGAATTAAAACTAAAGGTCAGTTTAAACCAAATATCCCATCAGAACAACCAGGAGGAACTCGTGAATTAGATCTTCTTCGTGAAGGTGACAGAAGAGTCTCTATCGAAAGTAGTTCTCCTGTATTATTGGTAGAATTTCAAAGTGGTTCTAACGCTGCTATGCCTTCTGAAAATGTAACAATGCAAGAAGCACCAATTGAAAGTTATGTAGTATTTGATGTAAAAGGAGCCAACGAAGCTTTCTCAGCGTGGTCAATCCAAGTTGTAGATGAATCAGGAAAAATGCAGTCTTTTGGACCATATACTCAAGAAAGTGTAAGTTTATCCGGAAAAGATATTTTGGGTACACGAACTGAAGGAGATTATAAAATAACTTTGATTGGTCAAACCAAAAGCGGCAAAGTTGTAAACAAAGAAACAACTGCACATGTAGTTCTTTGGGAACCAGCCAGAATTGACGAAGGTTTAAGATATAGTATCATTTTTGAATTCAACGAATCAAAAGCGATTTCAATTTATGAAAAATACTTGAGAGACGTTGTAGCACCTAAGATTCCTATAAATGGAACTGTTATTATCCACGGTCATGCTGACATTATTGGAGATGATGCTTACAATTTAAAATTGTCTATTGCTCGTGCAAACGAGGTGAAAAACATTATTGAAAGTGCCTTGACAAAATCTGGAAGAACTGATGTTAAATTTGAATTAAGCGGTTATGGTGAGGATTTAAATTATTCTCCTTTTAAAAATGAATTCCCAGAGGAACGTTTTTATAATCGTACAGTAATCATTGATATTTTTAACAATGGTAAATAAAATGAGAGAAAACTAGACAATACTTTTGTCAAGACAGCAAAGAGGATAGGGATTTAAATTCCTATCCTCTTTTTGATTGTATTAAAAGGTTTTTTTAAATGTGTGAATTTTGCAAATAACAATAATAAATGTGTAACATATTAATTTTGAATGATTCGCACCTTTACATCATAAATAATTTAATAAAATAGAAATGAAAACTTTAAAATTAATTACCCTAGGGATAGTAATGTTTTTCGCATCGAGTACGATGCACTCACAAGTGTCAATAAGTGTCAATTTAGGATTGCAACCCTCTTGGGGTCCAGTAGGATATTCTTCAGTAAACTATTATTATCTTCCGGATATTCAGGCCTATTATGACATAAGATCTTCTCAGTTTATTTATATCAGTGGAGGAACCTGGATTCGATCAAGATATTTACCAAGACAATATAGAAACTATGATTTAGACAATGGTTATAAAGTCGTATTGAATGATTACCACGGTTCAAGACCTTATTCTAATTACAAATATGACAAAATAAAATATTATAAAGGATATAGCAGACCACAAGAATCTATTGGGCATAGAAAAGAGAACCATGGAAATAATGGAAATTATAAAAATCAAGGAAATAATGGAAACAATGAGCATTATAATGGAGGAAGAAATGAAGGTCGTGGAAACGAAGGTCATGGAAATGGTGGACGTGGACACGGAAAAAAATAATTTCCTATTCTCCTAAAGATATCAATTGTATAAATATACAGGTTAAAAAATATCGGGATTTAAATCCCGATATTTTTGTGTTTTATACTTTTATTTGGATAAAGTAAAGATTAATCTAGTTTTCAATATCGTTATTCTTGATTTGTTTGGCATCTAAAAAATTAAGCATTCTGGTATTTACAGTTTCAGCCTGGTCAATTGATAAAAAGTGACCTGCATTTTTTATAATGCCAGTTTCAGAATGTGGCAATAACTCTTTTGCTTTTTCAACACTTTTTTCATTATTGACGATGTCATGGTCTCCTATCAATACTAAAATAGGCATAGTAAGCGATTTTAATTCCTTATCCGAAAATGGAATCATTTTTAAAAGAAACATACTGTTTGTTGCTTTTTGTGTGGCAATAAAATATTGGTCAATATATGCCTTTTTGATTTTATCAACATCAAAGGATATTGTTTCTAAAACATTTCTTAAGCGCTTTCGTTTTGGCGTAATCATATAAGTTAAATTAGTCAAAACTTTGGCTCCGGGACGAATCCATATAAATGTTTGTGCAGGACTTAAGAGAATAATTTTTTTGATTTGGTACTTTTGTTGTAGTGCTATATTTATGGACAGCCATCCTCCTCTGGAAGCTCCAATTAAACTGAATTTTTTAAGATTCAGCTGGTTGAATATTTCATCGTACCAATTCATAACTTCCTTCATCTCCTTTACTTCTCCATTCATGTGAGATTTTCCCGGTTCGAGCAAAAAATCTATAGCATACACTCTGTGATTTTCTGAAAGTGCTTTTATATTAGGGTACCACATTGTAGAACTGGCATTCATTCCGTGTAGCAATACCAAGGGTTCGGCATTTTTAGGGCCGCTTACAATTACATGTGCATTCCCAAAGTTTGTTTTGATATTCAGTTCATGAAAAGGTATTTTCCAAAGTTTTAAAGCTTTATCATAAGCCTTATAATAGCCAAGATCTTCGGGTTTTACTTCTTCTTTGTATTCCCCAAACTCCTCCCTTAATTGCTCTTGTAAGTCTTTATGAATTTCTCTCTTTTCAGGAATTGTTTTGACTCCTTTTCTTTCTTTCTTTTCACAGCTGGATAATGCCAAAACAATGACAGCTAATGCAATATATTTTATAAAAAAGTTCATAGATTTTTATTCGTTAGAGAAATCAAAGATACTCAATTAAAGGCTGCATCCCGCCTTTCATTTATTTAGCTGTTGCCATTATTGAAAATAGAAATCTCCTATTTAGAGATTGTTTTTGTGCATAAACAGGTTTAACCTATTTGGAAAACACTAAAAATCAAAAGTTAGTTGTAAATAGCAAAAATTGAATATTTAAGTTCTGAAATCCGGCAATTTTGACTTATTTTTGTAGCGTTTAAAAATATAAAAGAAACTTTCTATGTCAACTACAATCGAAAAAATTAAATGCCTAATTATTGGGTCTGGTCCTGCTGGTTATACAGCAGCCATTTATGCAGCTCGTGCTAATATGAATCCTGTTTTATATCAAGGAATGCAACCTGGAGGCCAACTAACCACTACTAATGAAGTTGAAAATTGGCCTGGAAATCCTGAAGGAATAACCGGTCCACAAATGATGGTGGGTATACAAGAACAAGCAGAACGATTTGGTGCTGATATCCGAGATGGCTGGGCAACTAAAGTTGATTTTAGCGGTGATGTTCATAAAGTATGGATTAATGACAGCATCGAATTGCATTGTGAAACTGTCATTATATCCACTGGAGCATCTGCAAAATATTTAGGATTGGATTCCGAACAACATTACTTAAAAATGGGTGGTGGCGTTTCAGCTTGTGCTGTTTGTGACGGATTTTTCTACAGAAACCAAGAGGTAGTAATTGTTGGTGCAGGAGATTCTGCTTGTGAGGAAGCCCATTATTTGTCTAAATTGTGTTCTAAAGTAACTATGTTAGTGCGAAGTGAGAAATTTAGAGCTTCAAAAATTATGGAAGCCCGAGTTCGCAAAACTGAAAACATTACCATTTTAATGAACCACGATACCGTTGAGGTTTTAGGAGATGGTCAGGTGGTTACTGGAGTGAAAGCAAAAAATAAAACTACAGGAGACATTTTTGATATTCCTGCAACGGGTTTCTTTGCAGCCATTGGTCATACACCTAACACAGTTATTTTCAAAGATTTTCTTACCCTTGATGAAACGGGTTACATAATCAATATTGCTGGAACTTCAAAAACAAATATTGAGGGTGTTTTTGTATCTGGAGATGCTGCAGACCATGTTTATCGTCAGGCTATTACTGCTGCCGGAACTGGTTGTATGGCTGCTTTGGATGCCGAAAGATATTTGGCTTCAAAAGAATAATCCTGATAGGATAATGTATTGCATAAAAAAGTCCCAATTTTTTTAGTTGGGACTTTTTGTTTGTGATTATTTCGTAGGTTTCTTGTTCAAATTTGCATTATCCATAAATCGCTTGATTTCTACCTTTTGTTCCCCATAAATTTTAATGTCTGAATTTCCGGAAGCTTCAACACTTAGATTCGTATTTACATTAATGCTACAATGCGAATAACCTTCGGCTATTAATTCTGCGGTTTTTATAACTAGATTATTTCCGGAAAATTCAGCATTGTTATCCAACCGAATGACTGCATTGGTTATGTCTCCTTCCAGATTTGCTTTTGATTTTTGATACATGTCGCATTTTAAATTAATAGATGTGATTAAGGCTTTCAAAGTTGAATTTTTACTCAATTCAATTGTTGCTTTCTCGGATTTTAAATTGAGTTCCGTTTTTGAATCGTTGTCTGTCTGCAAAATAAAATCATTTGAATTCACATTTAAATTAAGTTTAGAATCATCGAATGCTTTTAAAGTAATTTCGTTCAGTTGAATTTCCTGAATTGCATTTATGATGGCGCTATTTTTTGAAGTTACCATTTTCAACTCATTGGTATACGTAACTCTTACAATAAGTTTCTTGAAGTTTACTGCTTTTTTTGAAGTGTTTATTCTTAGCGTATTAGAACTTAAATCGATATTGATAATATCGTGAAGATTATCATCGGCTTCAATTTTTAATTCGCTTTTTTCGCCTCTATCCAAATAAACTTCAATATTGCCTCCAACTTCAAGTGAGTCAAAACTACCAATTTCCTTTTGCTCTATTGTCACTATTTTAGAGCCTTTTATTTTTTCGTTTTTTTGTGCCAATGCAAATGTGGAAACGAATAAGAACATCAGCAAAACAGAATAATTTTTCATTTTTTATTGAATTAAGAATACTACAAATATAAAAAAATCATCCACTTTTAGTGAATGATTTTTTATTTTTTTGGCAAAAGGAAATTCTTATTTTTCGTCTACGCTTCCGCCTGATGATTCTTCTTTTGATATTGTTTTCGGGATTTTATGATAACTTATAGAGCTACCACTTGAGGCTTTTGCATCAAGTTTTACAATCGGATTAACTGAAGTGCTACTTCCGCTAGAGGTTTGTGAAATCACTTCGTTTGCCATTAAATTTTCGGCGTTAATTTCACTTCCACTTGAAGAAGACGTTTCTAATTTTAATGCTTTTCCGCCTGCTTCAATACTGCTTCCACTAGTGCTTTCCAGAGAAATAGCATCGGCTTCGACATCAATATTTATTTGACTTCCACTACTCGATTTTACATCGATGTTTTCGGTTGTTAATACATTAGAACTTGTAATTTCAGATCCGCTACTAGCGCTCAAGCCATTGATAACAACCATTTTTACATTTACAACTGGTGTTTCGGTTGAATTGTAGTTTTTATCGGATTCAATTATCAAAACACCATTTTCTATTTTGGTAATAATGTGTTTTTGCAAATTATCATCGGCTTCGACAGAAATAGATTTAGTGTCAGATTGTTCTACATTCACTTTAATTCCCTGACTCACTTCAATGCTTTTGAAATCTTCATTCACCGTTCTTGTTTCGGTTGTGATGTTCCCGCTTCCTTCGATACTATTGCCAAAATTTAGAGAATGTCCACAGGATGAAAATAACAATGCTATTAGAGTGGCAACAATAAATTTAGTTATTATCGTGATGATTTTAATCATGGCTATTTCGTTTTGATTATTACTCCGTCTTTGTCTACTGATAACCCTTTTTTAGTACCTGTTTTATTAACTGTTACTGCTTCTCCATTTACTGTGACTGTAGTTGTAACAATACTGTCGTTTTCTTTTGAGTCTTGTGTATAATTTACATCGACATCGTTGTGTTCATTTTCATCTTTTGGGCAATTGAGGCATTTCACTTGATCATTTTCCACTTTATAAAGATAATCGCTGGAACTATAATGTAAATTGAAATATTCGTCGTCAGAACGATCGTAATCTTGTATACTTGAATCTGCTTTAAATAAAGTTTCTTTAGGCAAATATAAGGTAATTTCAATTATCTGATCACGGAATTTTTCTTTTAAATCGGTCAATAAATAATTATCTAAAATTAATTGATTTCCTACAATTTTATAACTATATTTTATCTTCTCCGCTCTTTGTTTTGCTTCGAAAAGTGTTTTTCCTTTTGCTTCTCTTTCAATTTGAATGTAAGGCAATTTCGCATCCGTTTTTTCGATTTTAAAACGGACAGTATTAGAATAGATTACATCATTTCCTGTAGAATCTAAGGTGATTTTAAAATCATCATGATCATTGATGCTTTTAGCAAAATATTCATTATGCTTGAATTTTATATAAAGGGTATCCGTTGGTTTCAGGTTTATAGTTTCTTTTTGAACTACTCTTCCATCAACAGCAAAGGCTGTAGCTTGTTTTATTCCTATGGTAATGGCTAATGAAATTGAAATTAACCAAATAGCCAGCAAGGTATATTTTGCTATGTTTCCAATGGATTTCAAGTTGGGAGATAATAATTTAAAGCCCAATAACGATAAGAAAAAGAATGGAATTCCAACTGCAAAAAACATCAATAATCCAAATGTCCAAACAGGGTAATCCGTAAAATTTCCAGCCTCAATAAAACTTTGCCAAGGCACCTCGATTACAGATGAAGAACCTAAAGTAAAGACACCGATAAACAATGCTGCCAATACAAACAATCCGGCAATAATCAAAATCACGCCAAGAAATTTAGAGAAAGCTCTCAATACGGCTATAATAAAATTCCCAAAAGAACTCCCTATTTTTTCAGCACCGGTTTTTACGCGGTTTCCCATTTCGTCATAATTGGCATTTTTGAATTTTTCGGACACCGTTTCAAATTCTTCACGAACTTTTTTTTCGATGTTCGAAATAGTTACAGGTTCGCCTGTCATTTCCAGTTTTTCGGCTGTTGTTTTTGCTTCTGGCATTACAATCCACAGAATGATATAGGCTAAGAAACCAGTTCCCCAAGCAAAAATCATTATCAAAAGAAATACTCGAAGCCAAACTTTGTCTATGCCAAAATAATGACCCAAACCAGCAAGGACACCACCAACCATCGCGTTTTCAGTATCGCGGTATAGTTTTCTTGTTTTAGAAGAAGAATAACTTGTTGAAGTATTTTCAGTTCCTTCTTCGTCAATTCTATAATCTTCCGGTTGTCCCATTACAGCAATAACTTCATCAACTTCTTTCATTGCAACAACGTGTTTGTCCGTTTTTTGCTTTTCAGTCAACAATTCCGAAACGCGCATTTCAATATCTTTTATGATTTCGTCTTGCCCTGATGAATTGGAAAGTGAGCGCTTTATCGCGTCAAAATAACGTGTTAGTTTTTGGTATGCATCTTCGTCAATATGGAAGAACATTCCGCCTAGATTTATGTTTACAGTTTTGTTCATGACTATAGTTTTTGTTTGGTGATTAGGTTTACTGCATCAGACAATTCAGTCCAGGTGCCATTTAATTCGTTTAAAAAAGTTTGTCCAATTTCGGTTAGTCCATAATATTTTCTTGGTGGACCGGATAACGATTCTTCCCAACGGTAGTTGAGCAATCCGTCATTTTTCAATCGGGTAAGTAGCGGATAAACCGTTCCCTCCACAACCAGTAATTTTGCGTTTTTCAAAGTATCTAATATTTCTGAAGTGTATGCTTCTTTGTCTTTTAATACTGACAAGATGCAAAACTCAAGAACACCTTTGCGCATTTGGGCTTTTGTATTTTCAATGTTCATGATTCTCTTTTTGTTTTTTTTTGATTAAATTTAACTGTTCATTTTTTGATTTATTGATGATGATTATTTAATAAAAGGTATCGTCAGCGGATACATGTATTTTTCTCCATTAGATGCTTTTACCGAAGCATAAATGATTAAAAAGAATTCCGCAACTTTCAGGCCAACAAATATAAAAATGGCGATTAGTGCAACGATTACAATTCCGGTTATATTTTCTACACTAAAATGATTCATAACAAAGTCATGGTCATTCATTACTGCATTTAAAGGAATATTGCTAAAAATTGTAATTATGAAAATAGGAATAGCAATCATTGCAAGAACTAAGGAGTATAATAATATACTCAATTGAAAGTTAAGCACTTGCTTTCCGTGATAATCTACAAATTCTGATTTATCTTTATTGGTGCTCCAAATCAATATTGGAAAAATATAATTCCCAAACGGGATGCAATATTGACTCAATGTGCTCAAATGTGTAAATGTTGCCAGGTTTTTTTCGTTCGTTGTTTCCATAGTTTAAAAGTATATAGTAATTTCTTATGCAAATATATGTCTAAAAGACAGTATCTTGTATCGCATAGTAGTAAATATTAACAAAATATTAACATTTAAATTTAACATGAATGTTGCTTTTTGGATGGTAACGGCTTATAATACAATGATTTTATGTATTTAAATAAAATTGAGTTGCTTCATAAATTTTAAGGGTATTATTTGTTATTTTTACCGAAATAAAAACATAATAAATGAAAATTTCAGTATCTAAGCTTAATAAATTTCTTTTTTTTAAATTGCCATCGGCATTTATATGCGGAGTCAGGGTAAAACATATTGATGATACTAAATGTGTGGTGACTGTGAAACATCGATGGATTAACCAGAATCCGTTTAATTCGATGTATTTTGCAGTACAAGCAATGGCTGCTGAACTATCGACAGGGGCTTTGGTTATGAATTATATTCAAAAAAGCGACAAAAAAATTTCGATGTTAGTGGCTAATAATAAAGGAAATTTCACTAAAAAAGCAACAGGAAGAATTTCTTTCGTATGCAATGACGGTCATTTGGCAGAACAGGCGATTCAGGAAGCAATATCCACTAAAGAAGGACAAACATTTTGGATGAAATCCATTGGAACCAATGAAAAAGGAGAACAAGTATCCGAAATGGATTTTGAATGGAGTGTTAGAACAAAATTAGTTTAATTTTCTTTTAATGAATCAAACAAAAAAAGCTTCGTTTACTAAACGAAGCTTTTTTTAAATATAATACATTGTGAATTAATAATAATTTAAAGTCCAGAGCCTAACCTTTAAGTTTTGTTTTAAAATCTATTCCAGATTTTAATCTTCACAAATTTATACAAACTAAATCGTGATAGTCTTAAAATTATATTAAATTTTTATTTCGACAGGAAGACAGATTTTTTTAATTAGAAATCACAACCCCATGAATCGAAATCAAATCTTAATAATTAATAGTGACAATTTGACATTTTAAAAGATTTGGCAGTACTTTTGCAATTAGTATAAAAGAATAAAAATGAAGTTTAAGAATTTTTTTAAAAATAGTACAAGAATGACGACTGAAAACAAGCTAAACGACGAAATTGTTGATCAAACTCCAATTGAAAACAATGAAAATAATGCTGATGACTTAGATGCCACAATCGAAGAAAGAGTAGAGGAAATATCTAAAGAAGAACAATTAACACAAGATTTAGCCTCCGAAAAAGACAAATTCCTGCGATTATTTGCTGAATTTGAAAATTACAAACGAAGAACTGCTAGAGAACGTATTGAGTTGTTTAAAACTGCAAATCAAGAAGTTTTGCTTGCTATGCTTCCTGTTATGGATGATTTTGACAGAGCATTAGCCGAGATTAAAAAGACTGATGATAACATCTTAATTCAGGGTGTAGAACTCATTCAGGAAAAATTAAAAAGCACTTTAGTTTCTAAAGGTTTAGAAGAAGTCGAAATAAAAGCAGGAGACGCTTTTGATGCTGATTTTGCCGAAGCAATTACTCAAATTCCAGCTTCATCTCCTAAGATGAAAGGAAAGATTGTTGATGTTATAGAAAAAGGATACAAATTAGGAGACAAAATTATTCGTTTTCCAAAGGTTGTTATTGGAAATTAATTCCTAAATCCCAATGTCACCCTGAGCGCAGTCGAAGGGCAAATTCTAAATTATAAAATGAAAAAAGATTTTTACGAAATACTTGGTATTACCAAAAATGCCGATGCTGCGGAAATAAAAAAAGCGTACAGAAAAAAAGCGCTCGAGTTTCACCCTGACAAAAATCCAGGTAATGCTGCTGCAGAAGAAAAATTCAAATTAGCTGCTGAAGCTTATGAAGTACTGAGTGATCCAAATAAAAAAGCAAAATACGATCAATACGGTCATCAGGCCTTTGACAATGGAGGTGGCGGTTATGGTGGTGGTGGTCACATGAATATGGATGATATTTTCAGCCAGTTTGGAGATATTTTCGGAAGCGCTTTTGGCGGAGGCGGAGGTTTTGGAGGCGGAGGCGGAGGCTCTCGTCGCGTAAAAGGAAGCAACCTACGCATCAAAGTAAAACTGACTCTTGAAGAAATAGCAAACGGAGTTGAGAAAAAAGTAAAAGTAAAACGTAAAGTTCAGGCTCCAGGAGTTTCCTATAAAACCTGTTCGACCTGTAATGGTCAAGGACAAGTAATGCGAGTGACTAACACGATTTTGGGCCGAATGCAATCAGCATCAACGTGTCCAACTTGCGGAGGTTCAGGTCAAATATTAGATAAAAAACCATCGGAAGCAGATTCTCAAGGAATGATTTTGGAAGACGAAACTGTAACCATAAAAATTCCTGCAGGAGTAGTTGACGGAATGCAACTTAAAGTGTCCAATAAAGGAAATGATGCACCCGGAAACAGTGTTCCTGGTGATTTAATCGTTGCTATCGAAGAAATTGAGCACGAATTTCTGAAACGTGAGGGCGAAAATTTACATTTTGATTTGTACATCAGCTTCTCCGAAGCGGTTCTTGGAATATCAAAAGATATCTCAGCCATCAACGGAAAAGTAAGAATAAAACTCGATGAAGGAATTCAATCCGGTAAAATCCTAAGATTAAAAGGAAAAGGTATTCCAAACATCAACGGATACGGTAACGGAGATTTATTAGTTCATGTGAATGTCTGGACTCCAAAAACATTAAATAAAGAACAAAAACAGTTTTTTGAAGCCAATCTCGAAAACGAGAATTTTATTCCAAATCCTGAAAAAAGCGATAAGTCCTTTTTTGAAAAAGTCAAAGATATGTTCTCATAATTTTTAATTATGTGAATTTTTCCCATCCTTGTGAAAACAAGGGTGGGTTTTTTTGTTTTATTTAACACGTTATTAGCACTATTTTTCTATTTTTACAAACCCGAGGCCGAAAGGCCAAACTGCCGAAATAAATTCAAAAAATCAGTATGAATAATATACTTGAAGTAAAAAATGTTGTCAAGAAATATGGTGATTATGTTGCCCTTAATGAAGTTTCTCTTACCGTTCCAAAAGGTAGTATTTATGGGCTTTTAGGTCCAAATGGCGCTGGAAAAACATCACTTATCCGTATAATTAACCAAATTACAATGCCAGATAGTGGCGAAATTATACTCGATGGAGAGAAACTAAGCCCAAAGCATATTCAACAAATAGGATATTTGCCTGAAGAGCGCGGTTTGTATAAAACGATGAAAGTGGGAGAACAATGTCTGTATTTGGCACAGATGAAAGGACTTTCACATGCCGAAGCTAAAAAACAATTGGAATATTGGTTCGAAAGACTAGGAATTCAAGGTTGGTGGAACAGGAAAATCCAAGAGCTTTCTAAAGGAATGGCACAAAAAGTTCAATTTGTGGTTTGCGTTTTGCACAAGCCGAAATTATTGATTTTTGACGAACCTTTTTCCGGTTTTGATCCTGTAAATGCAAATGTAATTAAAGACGAAATTCTGGAATTGAGAAATCAGGGTTCTACGATAATTTTCTCCACTCACAGAATGGAAAGCGTTGAAGAATTGTGTGATCATATAGCCTTAATTCACAAATCGAACAAACTCATCGAAGGAAGATTAGACGATGTGAAACGAAAATTCAGAACTAATAGTTTTGAAGTTGGTATTTTATCTGATAATGTTGAAGGTTTAATGTATGACATTACGCAGAAATTCAAAGTGGGTCAAACAAATTTCAAATCATTAAACAATGAAATAAAACTCGAAATCCAACTGGGAAATGCAACACCAAATGAATTATTAAATGTTCTTGTGCAAAGAGGACAAGTAACCCATTTTTTGGAAAAAATCCCTAGTGTAACCGATATTTTTATTCAGGCAGTAAGCGAAAAGTAATTTTAAAGTATTGTCACCCTGAGCGCAGTCGAAGGGCTAAATCCTAAATTCTAAATCAAAAAATGAGCATCATATCACTAATAATTAAAAGAGAATTTACTGCTAAAGTCCGCAATAAATCATTCATCGTAATGACTTTTTTAAGTCCCTTGCTTTTTGTAGGAATAGCCGTTTTTGTTGGCTATTTAAGCTCTATGAAAGCAGATACCAAAAAGATTGTCATTCACGATGAAACGGGTTTATTTGCTAATGAATTTAAGGCTTTAAACAGCAAGGATGGAGAATATGCTTATCAGGATTTATCCTCAATTGATGTAAAATCACTTAAAGACAGTATAACAAAAGAGAGTTATGAAGGCTTGCTTTATATTCCAAAAGTGACCAACGACAAGGATTTGGAAAATAAAATCCAGTTCATTTCGAACGAAAGCCCAAGTATTTCATTTATTGAAAATGTTCAGGATGTAATTTCAAAAAAACTCACCCAAGACAATTTCGAAAAAGCCAAATTGGATACATTGGCCATAAAAAATGCCGAAGCCAAAGTCAATATTAGTTTAGCCAAAGCTTCCGGGGAAGAAAGTTTGAAAGGACTTAACGAAATCAAGATTGCCATTGGAGGTGCTTTTGGATATCTCATTATGATGTTTATCATAATATATGGCAATATGGTAATGCGAAGCGTCATCGAAGAAAAAACAAATCGCATTGTCGAAATTATTATTTCCTCAGTTAAACCATTTCAATTGATGATGGGGAAAATCATTGGAACCTCATTGGCAGGATTGCTGCAATTCTTTATTTGGGCTATTATCGGCTTGACATTAATGATTGCTGCATCCGCTTTTTTAGGCATCGATGCCAGTCCAGTAGCAAAACTTCCTCCCACAATTATACAAAATGCCCATCAGGAATTTGCCGGAACCGCACAAATGTACATCAAGGAATTATGGGGTTTGCCTATCGCGACAATCCTTATTAGTTTTGTGATTTATTTCATAGGCGGTTACTTTTTGTATAGTTCATTCTATGCGTCAATTGGAGCTGCAGTAGACAACGAAACCGATTCGCAACAGTTTCTTTTGCCTATTATTATGCCATTGATTTTAGCCGTTTACATCGGATTTTTTACTGTCATCAACGATCCGCACGGAACAATTGCCGTCGTATTTTCGATGATTCCGCTCACATCGCCCATCGTGATGCTGATGCGAATTCCATTTGGTGTGCCTTGGTGGCAACTCGCCATTTCTATTACGTTACTTTTTGGAACCTTCTTTTTTGTAGTTTGGTTTGCCGCAAAAATATACCGAGTTGGAATATTGATGTATGGCAAAAAACCAACGTGGAAAGAATTATATAAATGGTTGAAATATTAAAATAATTAGGAGCTATTTACTTCGTCAATTCGCTTCGCTCGTGTCCCGCTTTCCGTGGCAATTCACGCCAAAAAGCGTGGGATTTCCACTGCAAACGAAGTTCACTGAACTCCGATGAAAGTAGAAATAAAGTGAAGTAATCGGGGCTAGGAATTCCGTTATAAATAAACTTGTGAACTTTGCGAAAAACTTTGCGAACTTTGCGGTAAAAGAACAAATAGATGTCAAAAATACTAATCATAGAAGACGAAGCCGCTATTCGAAGAGTGCTTGCCAAAATACTTTCCGAAGAGAATGATACCTATCAGGTTGAAGATGCTGAAGATGGACTTGCCGGACTCGAAAAAATAAAAAACAATGACTACGACCTTGTTTTGTGCGATATCAAAATGCCCAAAATGGACGGTGTCGAAGTGCTTGAGGCGGTCAAAAAAATAAAACCAGAAATCCCAATGGTGATGATTTCAGGTCACGGCGATATGGAAACTGCTATCCAAACGATGCGTTTGGGCGCTTTTGATTATATCTCAAAACCACCGGATTTGAACCGATTGTTGAATACGGTTCGCAATGCTTTGGACAAAAAACAACTTGTGGTTGAAAATAAAATTCTAAAGAAAAAAGTCAGCAAGAATTACGAAATGATTGGTGAAAGCGAACCTATCAACCATATCAAACTGATGATTGAAAAGGTAGCCCAAACCGAAGCCAGAGTTTTAATAACGGGACCAAACGGAACCGGAAAAGAGCTCGTTGCCCATCAATTGCACGAAAAAAGCCAAAGAGCTAATTTTCCATTAATAGAAGTGAATTGTGCTGCTATTCCAAGTGAATTGATAGAAAGCGAATTGTTTGGCCACGTTAAAGGTGCTTTTACATCTGCGGTGAAAGACCGTGCCGGAAAATTTGAAGCAGCTGATAAAGGAACAATTTTCCTGGATGAAATTGGAGATATGAGCCTTTCGGCTCAAGCCAAGGTTTTACGTGCTTTGCAGGAAAATATAATTACCAGAGTCGGTGCTGATAAAGACATCAAGGTTGATGTTCGTGTTGTTGCGGCAACCAATAAAGACTTGAAAAAAGAAATTGCTGAAGGGCGGTTCCGTGAGGATTTGTACCATCGATTAGCTGTAATTCTGATAAATGTTCCTTCGCTGAACGAAAGAAGAGACGATATTCCGTTGTTGATTTCGCATTTTGCCGAAAAAATCGCTTCTGAACAAGGAAATACTGTAAAAGAATTTTCACCGAAAGCCATCAAATTATTGCAGGAATACGATTGGACGGGAAACATTCGCGAATTGCGAAATGTGGTCGAACGATTAATTATCCTTGGCGGAAACGAGATTTCCGAAAATGATGTGAGGATGTTTGCATCAAAATAAATTTATATTTCCTACTTGTCCTCCCGAGCGCAGTCGAGGGACGAAAGGTAAAATCCTAAATTAGAAAATGAAACTAAAAAAAATAAACGAAAACCTTCAACAAGCGCTCATCGAAAACGGTTTGACCGAACCCAATGAAATGCAGCAAGAAACATTTTCGACCCTGAAAAGTGGTGCTGATTGTATTATTATTGCTCCAAAAGGAAGTGGTAAATCAACCACCATTGTGCTGAATGTTATTCAACAATTAAAAGGAGAAGGAGAAGAATCGCCTCGTGCCCTTATTATTGTGGAAGACAAAACCAAGGTTTTGGAAATGGAAGAGCTTTTCGAAAAGTATGGAAAATATACGGATTTGCGCGTGTATGGCGTTCACGATAAAGGCGATATGGAATATGATAAGAATTATATTTCAACGGGAATTGACGTTTTGATTGGCACTCCTTTTAAATTGAGTGAAATGTTTACCACGGCGGGTTACAATGTAAACCGATTGAAAATGTTTATTCTTGACGATGCTGATCCAATTTTGAAATTGCGTCACGAAACTCGTATTATGCGTATTTCAAATAGCATCAACAAAACGCAACGCATTATTTTTTCGGAAGAATTTACAGAGAGAATAGAAATACTTGCTGAGAAAATGCTCGTTGAACCGTTTGAATTCGATTTTGAGCGAGATGAAGAAAGTGAAGAAGAAACAGAAGAATAATTAAAAAATAAAAAAAAATGGGATTAATGAAAGTGTTTTCGGGAAGTGAGATTTTAGCAGTGGCTCTTAAGAGTAAAATTGAAGCTATAGGAATAACCACTGTTATTAGGGATAATAATCAATCTAATGTTTTGCCAAGTATTGAAAATGCAAAAGCAGTAGAATTATTTATTCAGGAAACTGACTTTTCAAAAGCAAATCCTGTGATTGAAGAGTTTAGATTAAGTATTTAGCAATGCTCCGCAAAGTCGCCGACTTTGAGGATGTGTTTTTCAGTCTTTGACTGAACATTAAAGAAAGTAGATGAAAGATAAGGAAGGATATATCATCAGAGATCAATCAAAATCACATTTTATAACAGCAACGGTTGTTGACTGGGTTGATGTTTTTACCAGAAAATCCTATAGAGATTGCATAATCGAAAGTCTTGAATTTTGTATAAAAAACAAAGGAATGATTTTGTATGGCTATATTATAATGTCCAATCACATTCATTTAATTATACAATCTGAAAATAATAAACTATCTGATTTGATTCGGGATTTCAAAAAGTTTACTGCTAATAGTATTTTGAATAAAATTGAAACAGAACCAGAAAGTAGAGCCGATTGGATGCTAAAACGTTTTGAATTTACTTGCAAAAGTAATAGCCGAAATGAAAAATATCAGTTTTGGCAATATGGAAATCATCCCGAAGAAATCTTTTCAGAACAATTCTTTTGGTCGAAATTAGATTACATTCATTTGAATCCTGTTCGTGCAGGAATTGTTGCTAAAGCTTCTCATTATATTTATTCCAGTGCTTCCAATTATGTTGACGATAATGGACTACTAGCAATTACAAAAGTAGATAATCCAGTAATTGATGTCTTAAAACCAAAAACGATTAGTACTATTTACAATTGGTAAAGGTCAGAGACCTTTTGTCACATCCTCAAAGTCGGAGACTTTGCGGAGCAAATTTTAAAATAAAATAAATAATGAAATATAAAATGCTGGTCGTAGATATGGACGACACCTTGTTGACCGACGATCACGAAATTTCAATTGAGAATGCAGCTATGCTTTTGAAAGCACAGGAGATGGGTGTTTATGTAGTTTTAGCTTCAGGAAGACCAACTTCCGCAATGTTAGCGTATGCAAAAGAATTGCAATGTGATATTAATAATTCTTATATGATTTCTTTTAATGGTTCTACGATAACGGATTTAAAAGCAGATGAGATTATTTTTGAACACATGCTGACCAAAGAACAAATTCATTCCCTATATGATTTTAGTCAGCAAAACAATACTCATATTATTACATATTTAGATGGGAAAATAATAAGTGAAAGCAATTCAGAATATATTGATATAGAAAGAGATATCACAGGTTTAGAACTTGTAATTGTTCCTAATTTTAAAGAAGCAGTTGCCACTTCGGCTGTAAAATGTCTTTTATTAGAAGAACCAAGCTATCTCAAAAGTGTTGAAAAAGTATTGAAAGCTGCAATGCCTGATTTGAGTGTTTGTATGTCGAAACCTTTTTTTTTGGAAGCCGCACCAAACGGAATTGACAAAGGAGCCGGCATTAAATTTTTGGCCGAAAGGCTGAATATTCATCAAAGTGAAATTATCGCAATTGGAAATGCTGGAAACGATTTAACGATGGTTCAATATGCCGGATTAGGCGTTTGGGTCGATAATGTCGATGATGAATTAAGAGAATTTGGCGATATTATTGTGGCTTCTAATAATAATCATGGCGTTGCCGAAGTGGTGAGGAGATTTATTTTGGAGGAATCAATTCTTTAAATCTGCTGTTAAATACCTTTTTTAGATTCACTAACAGATTGTTATTTAAATCTATATATTCTAAAATTGCCCAATTCCTCAATTAATCTATCTTTGCCACTTTTAAAAAATGTTCCAGTTTAACATATTTAAACTTTTGAACATTAAACTTTAAACCATACTAATGATTACAGTTAACGATATCTCCGTGCAATTTGGCGGAACTACTTTATTTAGCGATATTTCTTTTGCCATCAACGAAAATGACAAAATAGCCCTTATGGGAAAAAATGGAGCAGGAAAATCAACGCTTTTAAAGATTATTGCAGGCCAAAGCAAACCTTCGACAGGGAATATTTCAGCACCAAAAGAGGCTATTATTGCTTATTTGCCACAGCATTTATTGACATCGGACAGTTGCACTGTTGTGGAAGAAACATCTAAGGCCTTTGGAGAAATCTTTAGTATGAAAGCGGAGATTGACGAAATCAACGAGCAATTGACCATTCGCACCGATTATGAAAGTGATGCGTATATGAAATTGATCGAAAGAGTTTCGGACTTGAGCGAGAAATTTTATGCTATCGAAGAAGTCAATTACGAAGCTGAAGTGGAGAAAATCCTGATAGGTTTGGGTTTTGTTCGCGAAGATTTCTCACGTCAAACCTCTGAGTTTTCGGGTGGTTGGAGAATGCGAATCGAATTGGCTAAAATCCTTTTACAAAAACCAGATTTGATTTTACTAGATGAACCTACGAACCATATGGACATTGAAAGTATTCAATGGTTGGAGGATTTCTTGATCAATTCTGCCAAAGCGGTTGTGGTGATTTCGCACGACAGAGCCTTTGTCGATAACATTACCAATCGTACTATTGAAGTGACGATGGGTCGAATTTATGATTATAAAACCAAATATTCTCATTATTTGGAACTCAGAAAAGACAGAAGAGTACATCAGCAAAAAGCTTACGATGAGCAGCAACGCATGATTGCCGATAATCAAGAATTTATAGACCGTTTTAAAGGGACTTTTTCTAAAACCTTATCCGTGCAATCGCGTGTGAAAATGTTGGAAAAAATTGTTCCTGTAGAGGTTGACGAAATAGATACTTCGGCTTTGAAATTGAAGTTTCCATCCTCGATTCGTTCGGGACAATATCCAGTAATTGTTAAAGATTTGTCGAAATCGTATGGTGACCACGTAGTTTTCAAGGATGCTAATATTGTGATTGAAAGAGGCGAAAAAGTAGCTTTCGTCGGGAAAAATGGGGAAGGAAAATCGACGATGATTAAAGCGATAATGAAGGAAATTGGCATTGATGGCGGTAGTCTCGAAATTGGTCATAACGCACAAATTGGCTATTTTGCCCAAAATCAAGCCGCTTTATTGGACGAAAACGCTACGATTTTCGAAACTATTGATGATGTGGCTGTGGGAGATGTTCGAACAAAAATCAAGGATATTTTAGGAGCTTTTATGTTTCACGGAGACGATGTGACCAAAAAAGTAAAAGTGCTTTCGGGTGGTGAAAAAACCCGTTTGGCAATGATAAAATTACTATTAGAACCCGTAAATTTGTTGATTCTAGATGAACCTTCCAATCACTTGGATATGAAAACCAAGGACATCATCAAAGAAGCTTTGCGTGATTTTGATGGGACGTTGATCCTAGTTTCGCACGATAGAGATTTCTTGGATGGTTTGGCGACTAAAGTTTTCGAATTTGGAAACAAGCGAGTAAAAGAACATTTTGAAGATATTGCCGGTTTCTTGGCACACAAAAAAATGGAAAACCTGAGGGAGATTGAGAAATAAAAATTACTATATGATTATTAACGTATAAAGAGCTTGGTTACAATGATATAAACAGTATAAATATAATTTTATGACTAAATATTTTAATTTCACAAATGCTTTTGTAGTAATCGCAATTTTGTTTTTTTTATCCGCGAAGGGACAATCAGGATTGTTGTCGAAAAAGGCAAACTCCTTTCAAACGCTTACCGAAATTTGGGAATTGGAACCAGATACCCAAAAAGGAACCTTTTTTCTCTCGAAATACAAACCAATTTATGTCTTGCCATTTAGGTATACAATTAAACCAAATGAACTGCCTTATAATTCCGGTACAGAAGTTGTTTCGGATAAATATGTGCATATTGATGATTTAGAAACTAAATTTCAGTTGAGTTTCAAAGTTAAATTGGCACAAGACATCATATTTGGTAAAGCTGATTTGTGGATGGCATATAGCCAAAAATCATTTTGGCAAATTTACAATGCAGAGTTTTCAAGACCTTTTAGAGAAACCAATTATGAACCAGAGGTCATTTTGAGTCTTCCATCAAATTTTAAGATTTTTGGTCTTGATGGTAAAATGTTTGGAGTTTCTTTTAATCATCAATCCAATGGAAGAACACAGACGCTTACCCGAAGTTGGAATAGAATTATTGGTTTTGCTGCTTTTGAAAAAAAAAATTGTAGTTTTATTGTAAGGGCTTGGTATGCTTTTCAAATAAATGAAAATCCAGACATAAAGGATTACACAGGAAGGGCAGATGCTACTCTTGTTTATCTATTGAACAAAAACATTATTACCATTCACGGGCAACATTCTCTAAGAACGGGGCCATTAAATCATGGACAAATTCAGGTGGATTGGGGCTTTCCAATAAAAGGAAATCTAAGAGGCCATTTCCAATTTTTTGATGGATATGGAGATACGATGATTGATTATAATTATAAATAAACTGTTTTTGGAATTGGATTTTCTTTTGCTGAATTCTTGTGATAAATTGGTATATAGACAAAAAGCTATCATTAGAATTAATTAATTCGGGTCTCATACGATGGTAATTTTCCGGATGGTTTGGCTGCCAAAGTTTTCGAATTTGGAAACAAGCGAGTAAAAGAACATTTTGAAGATATTGCTGGTTTCTTGGCACACAAAAAAATGGAACACTTGAGGGAGATTAAAAAGTAAATTTTTCACAATATAAGTGATTAGAAAGATATATTGTCGCACTATCAAAATAGGATAAAACAATCACTAAAAAGAATTTTAGCCACAGATTTCAAGGATTAAAAAGATTTTTAAGGTATGTTACAAATTAATCTGTGCTAATCTGTGAAATCTGTGGCTAAAAATGTATTTTTAAATGTGACATTAAATTTTAGTCATTACTTAATTAAAAAGGTCGATGCTTGAAAATACAGTATCGGATTTTTTTTTAATCAAAAGAATTCCTCGAAGCTCTGCTTCGGGGTTCGATGGTAAGTAAAATTATTATCTTTGTTTTATGAGCGAACACATTCATAAGAGACA
>NZ_JAYWCK010000080.1:0-57383 GCF_043780635.1 Flavobacterium sp. | reverse complement strand
ATCTTCCATTGGTTATTATATATAGCGCAAATATATACATTTTGTTTACTGTACTATACAAAATTAATTATTTTTTGATTAGTCGCTTAAGCAAAAATTAGATTAGTGATTCGATACTATTTTAGTTTCTCGGTTAATTGGTGAACTGGTTAATCGGTTAATCGATTGTAACATTCATAATTCGGTTAAACAATTACTCCTTTCTAAACGATTAACCTTTTTTTAAACAGTTAACCAAATAACCTTTCCTAAACGATTAAACCGTCATACTGAGCGTCATCTCGAGCGCAGTCGAGAGGCGAAAGACCTAAACGATTAACTAGTTAAATTCTTAAAAATCAAACACACAATTATAAAACCCCTTCAATCAAAGTTTTTGTTTCCTGAATGTGCCCTTTGGAAGAAGCACCAAACAAAACCGATTCTATTTTCGGAAATTTGCCTATATACTCAATCGCTTCTTTGGGGCGCAAGGCGCCGGCAGCCAATACCTGCATGGCTATAGGACGAAATTGTTTTTCTCTTAGGTATTTTTCATACAATTCGACACCTCCGCTCATACGGAACCCTATTTTATTGATAGAACTGCAAATGATGGGATTTTCTATACCCAATGAATTTAAAGTGTCTAAAAGCAAAGGCATGTTCATCGTAATATAACCAGGTTCTGCATTGTATTTTTTGCAGATATAAGCATCATAGGCCTTTAAAACTTCATACATTTTTAATCCCAATATCATATCGACAATAACGTTTTGAAGAAAAATTACCGGAGTATTAATACCCTTAAACATTTTCATCTCTGCATCAACCAATAACTCCATCAATTTAAGAAAATCTTTGCTCACTATTGCCAAACCGCCTTTAGCCATTGTACCAAATATATTTCCCGGTATATATTGCTTTATGGTACCCATAATACCCAACTCCGTTACCGCATTGGCATATTTATGTGCATAAGGCATACAGGGATAGATATTGAAATTTTTATATTTAGCAGGATTTGCTCTCATGTGATCACATATATTCGCAATTCTATCATGAGTAGTGCACATAAAGGTGTTAATTCCCAAATCTATGGCCTGATCCAAAACGTTAATTATAGCCCCATCTTCTTTAAATCGAATGGATTGTGCTCTCGCTTTTTCATCCGAAGCGTGGTTTACCGCAAAAAACTGATTGTCCCCAAATAATACTTTGTCCATCATTTATTTATTTTTAGAATCTTCAATTATCATTTCAATCACTTTGTCCGTATAAAGTCCTTCCTCAAAACTATTATAAAGAGCTTGTTTTTTATGGATTACGCAATCCACAAAAGATTCTATCTGAGCACTGTATTCTTCACCACGAAGGTAAAAACTAACAGGAATTGCAAAATCCGTAATGTATTTCATAGTCCATCCTTTATCCAAACCTTCTTTTTTAACGGGTTCTTTAAGGAAGATTTTAATTTCGGTGGCATCACATATAATTTTACCATTTTTACCTATAACGGTAATCGATGTTGACATTTTGCGATAGGTTTCATCGCTCCAGTTTACCGATAACAAACCACTTACCCCATTATCCAAAGTTAGAGAACTGTAAACGGCATCTTCGACTCCTTTTGAATAAATGCTTTTAAGTTGCGATCCGCTTGCTTTAACCGGACGCCCTATAATTTCCTGCACCAGATTTAAAACATGAGAGGCATAATCATACAGACACCCTCCACCTTCTTCAGGTTTTGATCGCCAGGTTCCGCCCTTCTCTTTTGTTACCACAGGTCCGTAAGCTTCTCCCATAAAATGAACTAAGTCACCCAATACGCCTGCATCTAATAGCCTTTTTAATTCCCTAAAAGTTCCTATAAAATGATTGTGATACCCTAGTTGGTTTACCAATCCTTTTGTTTTAGCTATTTCAAGTAATTCTTCACCTTCAATGGTATTAAGGCTAAAGGGCTTCTCACAAAACACATGCAGTCCTTTCTCTAAGGCATATTTAACCATAGGATAGTGAAAACGAGTGGGCGTTGCAATCAAAACAAATTCTAACGATTCTTTTTCAATCATTTCCTTATAATCGCTATACGTATGTATGGCTGTGAATTTTTTAAATGCATCCAAAACCAGAGAAGAAGTGTCGCATACTGCCACAAAATCTACCTCCTGATTTCCGCCGAGTATTGCCGCATGGGAAAGCCCCATTTTACCGAGACCTATTATTGCTCCTTTAATCATAAATCATTAAATTTTATTAATTATTTAAAGTTGTTTTAATCATTTTTATAAAAAATAATTTAAACATTTACTAATTTAGTATTAGCATAGTACCAATTTTCACCATTAATAAACATAAGTTTAAATTGATACTTTAACATAGTCTTTTCAAAAACGGCTTTACATTCAGGACCATGCAATTCAATTACTATCCATTTTGTTTTTGGCAACCATTTTTCTTCATTTTTTGAAAATAATTCTTTTTCAGAACCTTCAATATCTATTTTAAAAATGTCAATGGTTTCAATTTTATAGTTTGCAATCAATGTGTCGACAGATAAACCTTCAATATCATATTCTTCATTAATTTTCACTTCTTTTGTAATGAAAGCCCATTTTTCATTCTCAGGATTCTCAATTCTTAAATTTATATCACTACTCCATAATCCAAATTGAATTGGAATTATATTTTCAATACCAAAAGTATTTTTTTTTAGAAATTTAAAGTTTGAAGTTTCAGGTTCAATTGCTATTAATTTAGCTTTAGGATATTTTAGAGCAAATAATAATGCTGTTAATCCGTTATTTGCTCCAGCATCAATAATAATCAAAGGGTTGTCTATTGCTGACGGAATTAAATATTCGTTTTCAATAAATGTATGATAAAATACATTAACATCTGAAGAGTTCCATCTTAACCAGACTTTTCTCTTTTTTATATATTCAAAATAATATAAGTAAGGAAATACTATTAATTTCATAATATTTCTCTTTATTTTTTTTGGGGTTTTCCTTTTTAAGTAACTAATCATATCTCTTTATTTTTAATGTTTCTAATGCTAAATGCCAAAAGAATAGCAGTTGATTGCCAATATTCCTTCTAAAAACTTCCGGTCGTAAAAAAATGCGAACCAGCCATTCCATACCTGTTTTTTGCCAAAAAATACCTGGCCGCTTCGAGTTACCAGCATACCAGTCGAAAACATTTCCTATACTGCAAATAAGGTGTACCTCTAAATCTTTGCGATTTTGGTACGACCAAAGTTCCTGTTTGGGAGCAGTCATCCCCACAAATACAATATCAGCTTTGAACGCATTGACCTGATTGTGCATTTGAACATTGTCTTCATTTGAAAACTCCTGCTTAAACGGTGGGGAGTAAAACCCTACCTCAACGTTAGGATATTCTATATTATAGCGCTCTTTAATTTTTAATAACGTTTCCTGGGTGGAGCCCAGAAAAAAAACTTTTCCCTTATTTTTATTCAATTCTTGTGAAAAAAAAACAAAAGCATCCCATCCTGCAATGCGATTGATCCGTATTCCTTGTTTGAATAATGCGGCCCAACCAAAATACAAGCCATCCAGAATCAATACATCACTTTGCTGTAAAGCCTTTTTAACTTCAGGATATTTAACCGCTAAGCCATAAGAATTAGGGCTAATTGTATTTATCAAAAAATGTTGTTGATTTTCATACTTAATTTCGTGTAAATCCCCTTTAAACACAGGGTAATTCCAAGTATATATTATTGACATATTATTTATTTTTTAAAAACTTTTTAAACCAATATTATATATAATTCTTAAGTGCTGTGTATGAATTCGAGTTATTGTTTTTTGGTAAATCTTCTTTAAATGGACGTATCCAATATTCGTTGATATTATTTTCAATAGTTTTCTCTTTAAGCCATCGATCACCATAAATTCCAAACATTAGTTGTAAATTACTACCCATATAGATTGCTTGTTTACCAGTCTTTTTTATGTGTGCACATAATGGATGTCCAAAAGCACCACATGATAATAAAGCAATATCAAAATCAATTAAATCTATTTCATTTTTCATAAAATCTAAAGCTTGCCACCAAGTTTGAAATTTTGTTTCTTTGTTATTCAAAACTTGTATAGGTTTATAAATAATTAAATCAAATTTTGGCAAGAATTCTTTATTTTCAAATAATAACGCGCGATTATTATATTGATAAATTATACTTTTTTCAAATGGATTAATAATTAAAACTTTTTTATTCGCAAGTGCTTGAGTCCATGAATGTTTTATTGTTGGATTAAATAAGGAATCCACAGATATTTTTATAGAATTTTGCAAATATTTTTCTATAAAAAGCTCCTGCTTCATCCAATTTGCGTGAATGTCAATTTCAGGCATAATATCTATTTGGCTCTTACAAAACTTATGAATATTTTCTATATCATTGGAAAAAAAACCAGACATGGTTTTTAATAAATTTTGATTATCTACATAATTAGAAATCATATATTTAATTAATTTGCCATATTTAACATTTTTTTCAACATTCCTTGTGTAGGCAATGACAGCATCTATCTCAGTCCACCCAAATCTTGCAACAAAACATGGTTTACCGGAAATAATTAAATTATATAATATATCGGAAGCAATTTGACCTTCTAATGCATCCTTTGAAATGCCTTTTCCAACTGGTAAATTTATATATTGCAATATTTTTTTTACAACTTCAATAATTAACCTTTTCATAGTATGAGTTTAAAATATAGTTTTCTTTTTATTATTTAATACTATCATATAAATTGGCAATATCTAAGTTGATATTTTCTTCCTTAAATATAGATTGAGCTAATTCTTTTGATTTTTGAGCAATTCTCATGCGTAATTCATCGTCATTGATCATCCTACTCAATTGGCTTGCTAGCTTATCAATATTACCGAAATCATATACTAAAGCATTTCCTGAATCAACTATAACATCAGGTAAACCCCCAACAAGAGTACAAATTACGGGGATACCATAAGACCAAGCTTCTAAAACAGACATTGGAAAACCTTCGCTTTGACTTGATAAACAAAATACAGATGCTTTTCTAAACATTTCATCTTTATCTTTTCCAGACACCCAACCTTTTATTTCAATTTGTGATTCCATTTTTAGAGATTGAACCAAATCTTTTGCGATTTGAATTTCGCCATTACCAGCAATAATAACTTTCCATTCCGGGAATTTTTTTGATATTAAAGCAAATGCTTGAATTAAATCTCTATATCCCTTGTTATGATTTAAATAACCCGCAAAAAGAATATATTTACTTCTTTTATGATAATCTAAAATCTGTACATTTTTACAAGGATTATAAATAACTTTAATCTCATTTTTTAAATTATAGAGCGTTTGTAATTTGTGTTTTATATTATTAGAAAGTACAATAATTATATTAGCACTATTTACTACATATTTAAATAAAAAATGATTAACATATGTGTCTATTTGATCACCAATATGAAGATGTATAATAATTTTTTTCTTAAGTAACCTTGAGATAAATACAAAAGGAGATTTTAAAGTTGCACAGTTGCTAGTTGATGTATGTATATGAACAATATCGTAAAATGAAATAATTAATATAAATTGTATTAATGAAGCAATTAAATAATAAGTCTTTATAATGATATTTTTATCAATTTGTGTTTCAATCCATATACAATGGTACTTCTTCCATTGCTCCCCTCGTTGATGCGCTTCAATTACAGAGGTAATTCCTCCTCTCGATCTTGGTGAGGTGGCAACTATCAATACTTTAGGGCTTTTTTTACTCATACAGTCTTCTTGTTTTTTCTAATTCATCTTTTTTTAATCTTTTTTCCATGGGATATAAAATTAATTCATGATTGATTATTTCATTTACAGTAAAACGAAATTTTAAAACTTTTGAGGGAATTCCTCCAATAATTGAGTATGGAGGACAAGATTTATTTACAACACATCCAGCAGCAATTACACTGCCCCTACCGATAATTACACCCATTAATATTGTTACATTCGCGCCAACCCAAACATCATCTTCAATAATTACTTCTTTATCGTTTTCAGGGAGTTTTTCTATTGAATCCACTATGAATTTACCTACTACATCAATGCGATGATTTCCAGTTACAATAATTGGAGCAGGGCCAAATACCACTTTATTTCCAATAGTCAAAGGAGCCTCTGTACAAAAAATATGAGCAAAACGAGGAATACTTACATCATTACCGATACTTAAATTTTCTAGCCCAAAATACACTGAAGTGCTAGGCTTTAATCTAACATTTCTACCACAAAAAATCATCTTCTTTTTATAAAAATATGATGCTATTTTATCTTTTATATATTCACTTAGACGGAACAAATTAATTAACATATGATTTTAATTTTCGAATTTTTATAAGCCCCTAATTTTATTTTATTTAGATTTTACCTCTTTAATATTTTTTAAAATAATATTTGCTAGAAATAACCACAAAAAATTAATAATTACATTTGATTAAATTAATTAACACTCATCAACTCTTCATTAATGAGAGATACATTTGCTCGTAAGAATTTGTCATTATTGATAAAGAAAATTTATCACGAATAATTTCACACGCACTAATAGATAATTTTTTATACAATTCATTATCTCCTGTTATTTGAAT
The DNA here is from genome assembly GCF_043780635.1 of Flavobacterium sp. Taxonomy (GTDB): domain Bacteria; phylum Bacteroidota; class Bacteroidia; order Flavobacteriales; family Flavobacteriaceae; genus Flavobacterium. The sequence goes on along the minus strand of NZ_JAYWCK010000080.1, from coordinate 50,726 downwards.
TATTTTATCAGCTAAATCATTACTATCAAATTCAGCAATTAAATAACCATTTACTCCTTGTTGTATAATTTCCGGACTTCCACCATCATTTGTTGCAATTACAGGAACTCCAAAAGCTAGAGATTCTAAAATTGAATTTGAGACACCCTCTTTGTGTTTTTTAGGATTTGTACATAATACAGAAATATCCGTAATTTTTAAAATCTTCTCTATATCTGACCTAAAACCCAGAAAATGTATTTTTTTACTTTCTAATTCAGACAATTCGGACATATAACTTTTTTGCAATGGACCATCTCCAACACAAATAAATGTATAATTATGATAATCTTTTAATATTTTTCTAGCAGCATTGACAAAAGTAGCGTGATCTTTATTTTCATCAATTCTGGCAATCATAGCTACTACATATTGTGTATTTATATTAGTTTCTTTTTTTAATGTGTCAGTTTCAAAATCTTTACAAATCAATCGTTCTTCATTAAACCCATTATATATAACTTTAGCTTTCGCATGAGGTATATTATAAGCCTTAATACCAGCAATTGAATTACCTACAATATAATCTGATAAAATTGTGTTTAAATATAATGTTAAACTCCAAACTGAGAATTTGGAAGGTTTGTTGCAATCTGCAACATAGGCTCCAATATATTTAAAAGAATAAAAACAACGAATTATATTTGTGTATATAGTACTAAACAAACTCCAAACTTGAACAACATCAGGATTATAATCTTTTAATAGACCATAAAGAACCTTAATTGTCTGAAAAAAATTTAACCCCTTATTTTTTCTATCAATTATATGTAAATTGATGTCGCAATTATATAATTCTGGATAGGCTATATCATTATTTAAAATAATTACCTGAATATTTTTATAACCCCGTTTATTTAAGCCCTGTATAAGTTGTAGACATCTTCGTTCTTTACCTCCCCCACCAAATGTATCTATTATAAATGTAATGTTCATTCCAATTTTTTTTATATTTCGAAGGTTGCAACACTCAATGACTTTTTCTTTTCTCAAAGAACTTATAATTCCCTCTTTGATAGAATCACTTAGCCAATTCAGTCTTTTCTTGTTTTATAACTCAAAAAGCAACACAATACCCTGTTTTTACAAATTCATTACATTGTATAAAACAAATTTTTACTGCACCATCTAAATTTTAGCCTATTAATTAATATTGCAATTTATTTAATTCTAGTTTTTGTTTGAACCTTTTAATTTTATAGGTCTGAGTACCTTCAGGGTTCATTTTAGGATATGGATAAAAGAGTGCTGCCATCCAAAAACACATCAATAGAGGATTTTCAATTAAAGAATAACTGATTGAGATCATTACAATAATTAGGAAGGGGAATCCCCAACCTTTAAAACCCAAAATTTGCGATTGCAATTTTGAACTCCTTAATAACATTACAAAAAAGAAAATCACTCCCACTAATCCAAACCGAGCAAAAAGTTTTCCTATTCCAGAAATTGTGGCTATTTCAGCTCCAAGTTTTGCAGTCCACATCTCTTTATTATGTCCTCCATAACCTAATATAGGATTATTTAAAAAATCTTGGTAATCAATAATAAATGAAGTTATACGCTGAGGAGCATATTTAGTATCATTATTGATTGAACTTTCAACAAGTTGATTAGTAGTGTTTTCTTGAGACAAACTAATGATTTTATCTGACATAAATGATAAAGATAAAACATATACACCCATAATGACAGATACAAATAAGTAAATCGATCTGTATTTGATATGCTGATTATAAGTGTAAAACATAATGAGTACAATAAAAATCCCATATCCAGTTGTTGAAAAAGTAGTAATTAGAGCAATCAAATACATCAAAAACCTCTTATTGATCAATTTATTAAACTTAATTTTAATAAAATGAATGTATATTGCAAGAGAAATAAATACAGCAAAAGCGCCAGGTTCCCATGCAAATCCAGAATTTCTAAATAAATTAAAATATCCTAAATTTACAACATAATCATTAACTACTGAAATATCATTAATAGTATAAAAGATAATGTTTGACTTCACATTTATGGAACCCGGTTTTGAAAATGCAAAGGAATCTATAAAACTAGTTAACTGCTCTGGGATTATCTGATGTAATGACCAAAAAAATAGAGAAATGATGCATAAATAATACATTACCTCTTCATAAATAACAAAAAAACGATATCTCAATGTGACAATAGTAATATATGTAATGTAAAAACTAATTAAATATATACTAAAAAATTGAAGGTGTACCTCTCCAAATTTGACAGTCAGTGCTAAAGAATAAATAATATAAGCTGTAGCAAGCAAATAAAATGTTTTGTTTAGTTGTATTCTATTATTTATTGCATAGTAAACGGCAAAAAAACATATAAAAAGTATTCCAACTATATCCTCCCAACTATTGAAAGATCTTACAAAAACAGTTGCACTACCGGCATAGATAATCAGAATGAAAACAAATATGTAATCAAGTGACTTATTTCTTTTTTTTCTTAATAATTGTAAGTTCAATTTCTTTATTTATTTAAATGTTTTAATATGTTGTCGGAAGCTAACTCCATATTGCTACTATCAATAAAAATTCCTTTTTTCAAAACGTTCTCTTCATACTCATTAATATTTCTAATAATTCTTGCAGGGTTTCCTGCTACTACTAAATTTGACATAATTGATTTTGTTACTACACTGCCTGCTCCAACAACCACGTTGTCACCTATACTAACATTCGGCAAAATAATCACATTACTACCAATGAAAACATTATTACCAATTGTTATTTTACCATAAACATTTATGTTAGGATATTTTTCACGAAATACCCAAACTCCACCATCATGAGTGTGAAAAGTTACATTATGTGCTAACGTAACATGATTGCCAATAGAAATAAGAAATGGCTCTGAACCAAAATTTATTTTGCCCGTAAAACGGGCATTCTTGCCAATAGCAACATTAAGATGTTTACTATATATTTCAGGTGTTTCATACTCGTTTGAAATAGCAAGTCTTAAACGAAAAATAATTTTTTTTATCATTTTAAAAAATCTTTTATTGGTTCTTTGTATGCATTAATATCAAAATATTTTTTTCCTGTTTTATAAGCTTTTTCTTCAATTATTTTTATATTTGGCATATTTGACATCACCCATTCCATTTTCATTGAGTAGGCTTCTACATCATAGTCATTGGCAATTAATGCATTATCCATATCTTTAAAATACCACTTAACTTCACCAAAATTTGTAGAGATAATAATTTTTTTAGAAGCTAAATATTCACATATTTTATGAGGAAATCTGGCTTCATCTTGTTTACTATTTCTAAGCGGTATTAATAAAGTAAGAGCATTTTTATAAAGACAAATCAGTTTATCGTATTCTAACTTAGAAAACAATTTAATTCTGCCTGAATTTTGCTCAATCAATTCCTTAATCCGAATAGAAATTTGACCACTTAACACTAGATAGAGTTTAATTGAATCATCTGTCTTTAATTTTTCAAATGCTTCAATAATAAATATGATTACATCATCATAGGCGCTCGAACCACAATACAAAAAGTAGTGATCGTCGAAATTATTTGAACAATTAAGTTTATTAAAATGGTCAAAGTCACAGATGGGAGGAATGATTAATGTCTTTGAATTTATATTTTTTCCTTTTAGATATTCGTCTAAGAAATGACTAATGGGCAGATAACGATCAAATAAGAACATTGAATAATTATCATATAAAAAATCATTTAATTTCAAAAACAAATTCCGATGCTTAAATTCTGACCGAATTTCCACATAATGCAAAATTGTCTTAAACTTAAAAATTTTTGAAAGAATAAAATAAAATATACAAAGTCCGAAGTATTGTGAATAAATATTAATCCAATCAATTTTTTTTTCTTTGTTAAGTTTCCAAATTGTTAGAAATTCAAATATTGGTAAAAACAATTTTATAAAATTTCTTTTAAGGAAATTTTCAGGTCTGTATTTCACGTTACTTACATCAATAACTTTGAATTCAATATTATCTGAAAAATAATTATTTTTAAGAAGTGGTATTCTATTTAAGAAAATTATTTCATTTTCAAAAGCCATTGCTTTAGCTATAGCTATATATCTATTTGTAGGTGCATTATTATTATTTGGATAACTCGACTGACCACAGAATAAAATTCGCATTTAAATATTAATTTTTTAAATAAGTATTAAGAAACATATGTTGTCATATTTATTAATCAAAACTTTTTAGTATTTAAGAAAGTTGCTAAAAATAAAAATTGATGTTTCTTTATTTGTGGCACTTACTTTTAAATTTTTTTATTCTAAACTTGATAAATATTTTAAGAATATTGACGTATCATGAAACATTTTAAAATTTTTTTTTAACTCATTTTCATCCCAGTCCCACCATTCTGAATCATTTAGTTTCTTTCTCAAATCATCTTCAAAACGATATTTTATATGTTTCGCAGGTATTCCACCAACAATTGAATATGGTTCAATGTCTTTTGTAATTACTGCTCTGGCAGTAATTATAGCACCATTTCCAATTTTTACACCACCAGGAATAACAACCCCTTCACCAATCCATACATCATGCCCTATTTCTACTTTATTGTATTCTTCAATATATGTCTTATCTGCAAAAGTTTTGAACAACTTATTATTTGAGTAAAATGCTGGATGTGTAGACACAAAAGTTGAAGGATGTATACCAAGTACAATTTGAACATTAGAACCAATAGAACAAAACTTCCCTATTGAGGTATTGATAATCTTTGTATTACTATTAACATAGGAATAATTATTAATAGACGAATTAACTAGAGTAACATTTTCACCGAGAAAGTTATTCATCCCAAATTTTGTGTTATTAATATTGTAACTTAATGAAAGTCTTAAATTATTTTTCCGATTAATAAATAAGTCTTTTTTTCTTCTAATCTGAAGTAAAATTCTTAGTAAGCTTAAGTTTTTCACAATATTACTTATTCCAAATTCCATATGCTTTATTATTTATAATTTTTAAATACTGAATTGGGCAAAGTATTACATGTGGGATCAAACATAAAATTGTTGCTATTATGACACCTGAAACTCCAAATCCCATATTGGATGCTAAAAAAATAGATAATGGAATATTCAACAAGGAAGTTGCTGCAATAGAATACATTTGAAGCTTTACTTTGCCTGTTCCATTAATAAAGTAAGTATAAGGAGCATAAAAAATAGTCAATACAAAAAATACTGCCATATAAATCGTCAAAGACATAGGGACATCAACTTTATCATTAATCCATAATCTATAAACAAAAGGAGAAACTATAACCATTCCAAAAATCAAAAATATTGATCCAAATGAGATTTTTATCAGATTTTTCATTGAGATTTTTATCCAGTCAAAATCTTTTTTTATATAAGCTTCTGTTATTGTAGACCAATATGGAGTGAGAACCATTGAAACAACCATATTAGAAACACTTAAATATTTAAAAGCAATATTAAATGGTACAACTTTTTCTGGACCGTAGAGTTGTGTAATTATTATATTATCTGTCGAAAATAGAATAATTCCTGAAAGTTGGATAATAAAAAATTTCATTCCTAATCCAAAAATATCATCCAAGTACTCTTTTTTCCATAAAGAAAGAGTTGGCTTATATTCTTTATATGTTTTTGAAAAAGCAAATAAATTTAATCCTAGTAATATTAATATAGGTAAAGCAGAAAAAATAAGACCAAAGAGTAATAAGGAACTTTCTGTCGTTTTTGTCATCAACCAAATTGCTAATAAAGACCCTACTGATGTAAAAAAATTAATTTTTCCCTGCATGGAATGATGTTGATCAGCTGTATAGATAGTAGTTATTAGTTTTACTACCATTTGCAAACAAAAAAAAGCAAATATTATAGGCATTAGTAAACTAAGTTGTTTTTGTAAGGAAGAATCTGTATTGAAAACTTGAGTCCAATCTATAAAAAAATTTAGACCAAAAAACACAAAAACTAGTATGAAACAAATACTGCCTATTGTAAAATAGGCACAGCTAACATATGCCCTTGCAAGATTTGTATCACCTTTGGACTTAGCCACTGCAAATTTGTTACGCAAACCATTTCCTAAACCAATATCAAAGAAAGAGAACCATGTAATGAAGGAACTTAATGTAAGCCAAATACCATAGTTTTCCGTATTAAGAAAATTGATAGTAAGTGGTACTAACAGAAAAGACGATAATATACTTCCTCCTTTATAGATAAAAGACAAAAGAATATGCTTTGTTATGTTTTTAGTACGAACACTTTTAATGCCAACTTTATCGTATAATGTATGTAATGTGTTTTTCAAAATGTAATTTTATTTAACTCCCCCCTCAATTATGGTAACAAATTATAAACTTTACTGAAATCCTATTGATAAAATATTTCGCATTTATAACATTATAAATTGTATTTATGAAATTTCTTAATGAACTTTTTATGAATAAATTTTTATATTAATTCGGGATATTTCTTAACCCATTTAATAAATTCTCCAATGCCTTCTTCTATATTTACTTTTGGTTTATAATTATAAATAATGGATAATTTATCAATATTTGCCCAAGTTGCTTTAACATCACCAGCTTGCATTGGCATAAAATTCTTTATGGTTTTTTGCTCTATCTTATCTTCAAGTACTTCAATAAAACGCATTAAATTTACTGGAGATCCATTACCTATATTAAGTACATTATAATTACTTTCAACCTTCATTGAAGCTAAATATATACCCTGTACTATATCTCCAACATAAGTAAAGTCTCTCGACATTTCACCATTGTTAAAAACATTTATAGGTTTGTTTTCTAAAATAGCTTTAATAAAAAGCATTGGAGCCATATCAGGTCTACCCCAAGGTCCATACACCGTAAAAAACCGCAAACAAGTAATTGGTATCTGATATAAATGACTATAAGAATGTGCCATTAATTCATTACTTTTTTTTGTAGCGGCATATAAACTAACAGGTGTATCTGTCTTATCATCTTCTGAAAAAGGTATTTTTGAATTGGTTCCATAGACAGATGATGATGAAGCATGAACCAAATGCTTTACTGGATAATATCTGCAAGCCTCTAATAAATAATGAAAACCAACTGTATTAGATTGTATATAAACATCTGGATTTTCAATTGAATAACGTACTCCTGCCTGTGCAGCCAGATTAATAACAACATCAAAATTTTCATTTTGAAACAATGTAAATAACTGTTGCTTATCTTCTAAGTTCATTCGAACAAATCTGTAATTAGTATTCTTCATACTTATTACTGGGTTGTACCACTTAATCATATCAGTTTCAATACCCGCTTCTTTTAAACGTTGGTATTTTAATAGTGGAGAATAATAATCATTGATATTATCTAACCCTACAACTGTATGTCCCTCATCAATAAACTGATTTACTGTGTGAAACCCTATAAAACCTGCTGCTCCCGTAACTAGTATTTTCATTATAATTATTTAGGCATTTCAATCAATAAACCTTTAATTTCTTTTGAAAAATTAATTTATTCAAAATAATTCATAGTCGTATAACCACCATCTTTTAAATATTGGGCTGCCCTGCATCAACTTAACATCAGATTGCATCATATCTTTAACCAAAGCGGCTAAATCGTATTTGCATTCCCATCCTAATTTTGTTCTGGCTTTTGTAGGATCACCTATCAACAAATCAACTTCGGTAGGCCGGAAATATTTAGGGTCAACCGCTAATACTTCTTTGCCTATTTCAATTTGAAATTCAGGATTATTACAAGCTTTTACATAGCCTTTTTCATTGATTCCTTCGCCTTTGAATTCTAATTCAATACCTACTTCAGCAAAACTCATTCGTACAAAATCGCGTACCGGAGTGGTTTTCCCAGCAGGCTTGCTGATAGCACAACAACCAAAAACTGTGGTGAGATGTACTGATTTATAAAAATGTCAATCCTATTCGCTTGTTTAATCCTAATTCAAATAGTCGAATTAAAGTTGACATTTGTATATTTCCTTTTCCATTTTCAATTTTAGAAATATAACTTTTTTTAGTCCCTGTTTTTTCGGCAAGTTGTTCTTGTGTCATTTTTGCTTCTCTTCTTGCTTCTTTTAACATTTCGCTGATAATAAACATTTGAGTATTTTCTTCATATTTATTTCTGCTTTCTGTTCCAATTTTTCCGTGTTCAACTTCAATAAGTTGATCGAAATTAGTTAGGTTGCTATATTTATCCATTTTTATTTTGTTTTAGTTGAAAAATATTCATTTTTCAATCGTATTGCTTTTTCTAATTCGCTATTTGGAGTTTTCTGTGTTTTCTTTTGAAATGCGTTGAATAATACAACTAAATTTCCTTTATCAAAACAACAAAATATTCTGTAAATATTGGATTGATATTCAATTCTTATTTCATAAACCCCTTCGCTTCCGAACAAATGTTTTAAAAATTTTTCAGGAACCCTGTCAACTTGCTTTACCAGTTCAAGAATATTTTTAATCTTGGCTTTTACTTTATCGTCTTGAATTTTATAAAAGTCAAGAAAGTGATTTTCGTAAAAGATTATCTGTCTACTCATTTTGCAAAGTTAATTTAAAAGATAACTTATTTCAACTTATTTAACGTTTATTTTTCTTTCTACACGAATTCGCATCACCTTATAGTTGCCATAAAAGGCTATTTTTTTTAGTAGGAACGACTGACATTTAACTGGTTTCCTTCGTCCCCTAGTCAAGCTTGGGGCAGGCTTAGCTCAGGATGACAGGTGAACTGGTTAATCGAGTGTGCCATTTATAATTGGGTTAACCAATTAACTTAAAAAAGATTGCCGCACTTCACTGCGTTACGTTCGCAATGACGCTACTACTCGAAATAATTCATAGTCGTATAGCCACCGTCTTTCAGGTACTGATCTTTCTGCATCAGCTTAATATCGGATTGCATCATATCTTTAACCAAAGCGGCTAAATCATATTTACATTCCCATCCCAGTTTTGTTCTTGCTTTCGTAGGATCGCCAATTAACAAATCGACTTCGGTAGGTCTAAAATATTTAGGGTCAACCGCTAATACTTCTTTGCCAATTTCGATTTGAAATTCAGGATTGGCGCAGGCTTTTACATAGCCTTTTTCGTTGATTCCTTCGCCTTTGAATTCTAATTCAATGCCCACTTCAGCAAAACTCATTCGTACAAAATCGCGTACCGGTGTGGTTTTCCCTGTGGCAATGACCCAGTCTTCTGCTTCATCAGCCTGTAGGATCATCCACATCATACGAACATAATCTTTGGCATGACCCCAGTCGCGCTGTGCATCCAGATTTCCTAAAAATAATTTATCCTGTAATCCCAAAGCAATTTTAGAAGTCGCTCGGGTAATTTTACGAGTTACAAAAGTTTCACCACGAATAGGTGACTCATGATTAAAGAGAATGCCATTACAGGCATACATGCCATACGCTTCTCTATAGTTTACCGTAATCCAAAAGGCGTACATTTTGGCCACGGCATAAGGAGAACGCGGGTAAAACGGTGTGGTTTCGGATTGGGGTACTTCCTGTACTTTACCATATAATTCAGAAGTGGAGGCCTGATAAATACGGGTCTTTTTTTCCAATCCCAGTAAACGAACGGCATCCAAAATACGCAAGGTTCCCAGTCCATCGGCATTACCGGTATATTCGGGTGTTTCAAAAGAAACTGCCACATGGCTCATCGCTGCCAGGTTATAGATTTCGTCGGGTTGGATGTCTTTAATTAAACGAATCAGGTTGGTACTGTCGGTCATATCACCATAGTGCAAAAAGAAATTGCGGTGATCTACATGGGGATCCTGGTACAAATGATCGATTCTATCGGTATTAAATAAAGAAGAACGTCTTTTTAATCCGTGAACGATATATCCTTTTTTGAGTAAAAATTCACTAAGGTAGGCGCCGTCTTGTCCGGTTACTCCGGTGATAAAGGCTGTTTTTTGTTGTGTACTCATATTGTTTTATTTCTTTGTTCTTTTTCGTTGTTTGTTATTCGTTTTACATCGCCATTAAAGGGTGTCGGAATAGTTGATTTGTTCTTCTAACTTTTTTAAAACTGAACTTATATCAGTGATTACTTCTTCATTAGTAAATCGGATTTCGCGTAATCCTTGAAAATTTAACAATTCGGTTCTAATTAAATCTTCGTTTTTTTGCTCTTCTGAATCATGATATTTTCCATCTATCTCGATAATCAATTTTAATTCATGGCAATAAAAGTCGACAATAAATTTATGTATAGGATGCTGTCTTCTGAATTTATAACCTTTAAACTGTTTATTTTTAAGTTTATCCCACATCAAAATTTCAGCCTGTGTCATCCTTTCCCTTAATTGCATTGCTAACAAAAAATTATTGGCTGGCGCTCCTTTCCACATACTTTCATCATGATATTGATATTGATTTTTCATTATCCTTTAAAAATAATAATTTATTTGATATCTATTTTTGGTTAGTTTTTTCTTTAAATAAATTCCTCCCTTTAGGGCCGGGGTAAAGAATTTATTGATCCCTCCCTTTAAATTTGTTTTTTCTTTAAATAAATTCCTCCCTTTAGGGCCGGGGTAAAGAATTTATTGATCCCTTTAGGTCTGTTTTTTCTTTTTCCCCTACACTAAAGGGTGAAGAAAAAAACCATAAACATTGTTGAAATAAATTCCTCCCTTTAGGGCCGGGGTAAAGAATTTATATATTGCTTCCTTTAATATCCCTCTGCAGCTGGCTCCCCCTTTAGGGGGCGGGGGGGGTTATAATGTCACTTTTTTAATAGTGTCAACATTCTTCAAAAACCAATCATAGGTTTTTTGAATTCCTTCTTCTAAACTTACCTGATGTTTCCAGCCCAAAGCATGCATTTTAGAAATATCCATTAGTTTTCTGGGTGTACCGTCGGGTTTAGTGGCATCCCAAATAATTTCGCCCCGATGTCCTGTAATTTTCTGAATGGTTTCGGCCAATTCTTTGATGGTTAAATCTTCGCCCGTTCCTATGTTATATAAGTAATCCGGCAGTGTATTTTCAAGTGCAAAAACAACGGCCTGTGCCATATCATCGACAAACAGGAATTCCCGCATAGGAGTTCCACTACCCCAAAGTGTGACTGGAGCATTGTTATTTTCTTTGGCTTCATGAAATTTTCGTATCATAGCTGGCAAGACGTGCGAGCTGTTGAGATCAAAATTATCATGAATCCCGTATAAATTCGTTGGCATTAGGCTAACGTAATCTTTATTGAATTGTTTTCGGATAGCTTGGCAGGCTTTTACTCCTGTGATTTTGGCTATAGCATACCATTCATTTGTTGGTTCCAACTCGCCCGTAAGCAAATAGTCTTCTTTTAAAGGCTGAGGCGCTAATTTGGGATAGATGCATGAACTGCCCAGGAAAATAAACTTCTCAACACCCGCTTGTAAAGCAGCATCAATTAGATTATTCTGAATTTGCAGGTTTTCCATGAGAAATTGGTAGGGAAAATTTGAGTTGGCCAAAATTCCGCCCACTCTTGCTGCTGCATCAATAATCACTTCGGGTTTTTCAGTAGCCATAAAATCCATTACCGCCTGCTGATGTCGCAAATCCAGTTCTTTACTGGAAACGCCTATAAGATTATTGTATCCTTTATCAGTCAGAGCTCTCCAGATGGCGCTTCCCACCATACCGTTGTGACCTGCAATATAAATTTTTGAGTTTAGGTTCATTTACTTATCTTTATTTATAGTGTAAACACTTTTTAACAATTAATCCGTTTTTAAATAATTAATGGTTGTGCCTATAGTAGAATTCGTATGAAGTATTATTATTAAATAATCGTATTGTCATCTAGCCTCTATCAGCATTTCGTTTTACACTTCATCCTGTAAATAGTAAGCACTAAAAGCAATCCCTGTTTTGATACTACGTTCCTTTAACTTCTCTGAATTAGTAACCAAAAATTACATGGCTTCGCCATTCCTACTCCCAATTAAGAGTAAAAAAAAGAGGTTAAAATTTCAAAATGCAAATATAGTGAAGAAAAAATGGCTTACACCATAATACTTTTTTTGCTTACAAAAAATAATACCTCCATAACACCCACTAAAATAGCGTCTTCAGTAGCTTCTGAGACTCAATTTTATATATAAAATCCAATAATTGTGATACATCAAACGAAATTGCAAACACAAAGTCAGGAGGGTGTCTTCTAAATTAGCGCAAACCTATACCTAATTCCGCTGATTTTTTTACGGTTTTCCTCATTGGAGTGCTTCTTTTCATAATATTGCCTTTTTGGGTACAGCTAAAAGTGTTAGAAACAGGAAGGTTTGAGAATTGGTTCTCGGGATTCTAAGTCAGATTCTTGTGGGTCGATCAACTGGACCGGGAAAATTGGGTAAAAGAAACGGATGCCCAATACCTATAACCCAATACCCAGAACCGTCAATAACTAACGAATCCCCACTACCTCAAGCCCAACAGCCCCCTCATCTTGCAACAAATAAAATACCCCATTAACCTCCTGATAAAATTTCAGCCCCACAAAAGCAAACTGTCTGCAACTACCAAGAGGCAAATCGGTTGGCCTCAAAGAAAAAGTTGAGACATCAAAATCACGACCTAGAACCAATGGAGTGCCCATAAATAAGCGATAGTCCAAAGTCTCGAAATCAAAATTCAAAACACCCACGCTTACCTCAAGATGAGTAGCCGAGCGGGCAAAACGAACATTTTTAATAGCAAAACGACTGACCGTATAGCTAAAAGTATCCCAATCAAAAGAACCGCTGCCCATCAACGTCTTCGAAACGGACCGCTTTGGAGTAAAAACAAATTTCCGGAACAGCAATTCCCCCATAGGAGTACCTATTCCAGCCCCCACATTGCGTTTACCCCGATCTGAAACCGTATCACAAGCCTTAATCTGTTGCAAAACTTGCATCATTCGGGCGTGCAACTCCCCTTCAGTATACTGATACAAAAAAGGATGCAGACTGGCTTTAAGACACTTCTTAACTTTGGAACAATCTCCAAATTCGGTATTATTCTCCCGAACCCGCACCATCGTCGGACTATTCTTAATCCTTTCCCCATTAAAACCACCACCCGCTTTCCGCGCTACGGCTTTCCCTTTTCTAAAATAAAAATTAATCTCTCCCAATGTCCCCTCTAACCGAATAATCCCAGTTTGCTTTGCCATAGTATTAAAATTTCAGAAAGCTAATATACCAATTATTTATACTAAAAACCAGTATATGCTGTATTTATACCGTGTATATGTCGTATATATACCGTATCATCGATAAATAATAAGCATACAATCCACCTAAACCACCCCTAATTAAATTAAATCAAACCCAACACCCAACACCCAACACCCAACACCCAACACCCAACAACCGACAACCGACAACCAACAACCAACAACCAACAACCAACACTCAACACCCAACACCCAACACCCTACAACTGACAACTGACAACTGACAACTGATAACTGATAACTGATAACCAACAACCGACAACCGATAACAGAAAACCAATAACGGATAACCGATTCAAAGAAAAATTTGTACTTTGGCTTCGCAATCAAAGCCATCAGTCTATGACACCATCTGCCATCCTACTGCTCATCACCGTTTATTTTGGGATGTTATTTTATATTTCTCATCGCACCAGTAAAAACAACAGCGGCAATGATGCTTTTTTTAAAGCCAATAAAAATTCCAAATGGTATTTGGTCGCTTTCGGGATGATTGGCACGGCTCTTTCGGGGGTAACTTTTATCTCGGTTCCCGGCGAGGTAGGTGCTCCGAGTGGTGAACAGTTCAAATACTTTCAATTTGTTTTAGGGAACGCGATTGGGTTTATTATCGTGGCTACGGTATTACTTCCCTTATACTACCGCATGAATCTGACGTCTATTTATAGTTACATCGAAAAACGACTGGGCTTTTACTCCTATAAAACCGCAGCCGCCATATTCCTGGCAAGCCGAACCATAGGCTCCTCCTTCCGGTTGTACCTAGTTGTGATTGTTTTGCAACGCTTTGTCTTTGATTATTACAGAATTCCGTTTGCAATGACTGTATTGCTTTCGTTGGCCTTGATTTTCTCCTATACCTATAAAAGTGGTTTGAAAACAATCATTATCACTGATGCTCTTCAAACTTTTTTCTTAGTAACTTCCGTTTTTCTGACCATTTATTTTATTTGTTCGAGTCTGGATTTGAGTATTGTTGGCGCTTTTGAAGAGGTGAAAAACAGCAATTATTCCAAGATTTTTTTCTTTGATGATGTCCTAACGAGTAAGTTTCATTTTGTCAAACAAATTTTGGGTGGGATGTTTGTCACCATTGCTATGGTCGGTTTGGATCAGGATTTAATGCAGAAGAACCTGAGTTGTGCGACCATTGGCGAAGCCCAGAAAAACATGTTCACCTTTACCGGAATATTCGTGCTAATCAACATCTTCTTTCTTAGCGTGGGAGCTTTGCTATACATTTATGCTGAGAAAAACGGCATCAGTGTGCCAACTGATTTGGTTACCGGAAAACCCAGAACCGATTTACTATTCCCTGAAATTGCCTTTCATCATTTGAGTATTGTGCCTTCGGTAGTGTTTTTGTTGGGATTGACGGCCGCTACTTTTGCCACCACCGATTCGGCTCTTACAGCACTTACCACTTCTTTCTGTGTCGATTTTTTGGGTATGGACAAGACCGAAAATCTAAACAAGCCCAACATCGTGCGTCGCCGTCATATTGTGCATCTCAGCTTTTCATTCCTGATGTTTCTGGTTATTATTTTTTTTAACGCCATCAATGACAGCTCGGTGGTAGGAATGATTTTTAAGGTCGCTTCATACACCTATGGACCTCTTTTAGGATTGTATACTTTTGGATTGTTCGTCAAGTCGAAAACAGTCAAAGACAAGTGGGTGCCTTTTATTTGTGTGCTTTCGCCTATCCTCACCTTGTTGATTAGTGAAAATTCGGCAACCTTGTTTTTCGGATATGTATTTGACAACGAATTGATCATCGTCAATACCCTGATAACATTTGTTGGTTTGTATTTGATTAGTAAACCTGCAGTAGAGGAAACGAGGTTTTAGGAAAAAGCTTCCAGCCTTTTAAATACAGAAAGCTTTTAAGTATTAATACTGATTTGTAGTCAATAACACCAAGGTACATGCCACTTCGGCTTGTATGTTATTCAGTTCCAATAATTGGTAGAACTCCGGATTCTCGGTTCCGGGATTGAAAATTACGCGTTTCGGCTTTGATTCGACAATGTAATTATAATAATCTCTTTGGCGTGTTGGGTTTAAATACAGAGTAATTGTATCTATGTTTTTTAATGGAATGGCTTTAGTTTGGATTTTTACTCCTGCTACTTCACCGGCATTTTGGCCAATGGCTAAAACGGAATGTCCTTTTTCAACTAACATTGTAATTGCCAAGTAAGCGTATCTGTCTGGTTTCGTGCTGGCGCCGAGAACCAATGTTTTTTTATTTTTCATTTGGCAAAAGTACGATTTAGTTGTTAATTTCTTGAACCATTAAGAGATTAAGATTAATAAGGCGCTGGGGGCTATTCATTTTTGATGTTAATTTTTTGTTCCTTCCGATAGCTCAATATCATTAAGTTAAGCCCTTTACCGTCTCTTCGAGTGATTTTTAATAGTAATGCGATAGCTTTACTATTAAAAATTGTATCGAGAAGCACTATAAAGTTAATGGTTCTCGATACAATTTTTAAAGGAATCGTTTTTCCATTCTTCAAAATTTGTCTGACTTTAAAAATCACTCCAACTGACGAATTCTTAACGTGAGTTGCTATGGTTTATTAAATTTTTTCTTTGCTAAATTAGGAAGTTTGTCATATTCTTCATTAATCAATGATTCTTTTTTTGCCCTTGACCATTTTTTTATTTTTTTTTCAATGTCAATTGCAAAATTAATATCTGTAAATTCACAATAATATACCAAATCAACAGGTCGTTTATTTGCTGTATAACAATCAGGATAGAAAGCGGTTTCGTGCTGAAAAAGTCTTTGTGTTAAATTGCTTGTAACTCCAGTGTAATAGAAATTGTCAGAGCATTTTAAGATATATACATAAGACTGTTTCATACTGTTTTTTTTTAATAATAATTTTATTACCTTTAAATTTAATTATTCTCGATACATTTTTTGTTCCGTTACTCTCCACAAAAAACCGAACAGACGGTAACGGTAATTACAACAAAAGGGCTATTTTTACAAATAAAACAACCATCAACACTCAAACCGAAGAACATTACTTACATCCTATTTATTGGAAAATAAATTATTCCTCTCTTGGCAGGAAAATTTCCGCCATCATACATCGGGCACTTCCTCCTCCGCATGCTTCGATGGTATCGAGACTGGAACTCAGAATGGTGACGTGTTCTTCGAGTTGGGCGATTTGCTTTTTGGTCAGACTCTGATGGGCTGAGTTGCTCATTACCAAATAACGTCTGTCATCTGCTCCTTTAAGTTCCAGCATATTTCCTGTAAAATTATTTACTTGAGCCTCAGTTATCAGAATGACTTCTTTTTCGTCGCCTCGTAAACTGTCCAAAACCATTTTTCGTTCTTTCTTGTCATCGATACAATCAGCACAAATCACAGCAAAGGTTTCGCCAACACACATCATCACATTGGTATGATAAATGAGTTTTCGTTCTCCATCTACCGTTTGATAGGCTTCGAAGATCACGGGAGAATATTCGAAATCTTCACAGAATTCAATGAATAGTTCTTCATCTGCGCGAGGGGACAAGGCACAATAAGCTTTACCATTTTCTCTGTCTAAAATTAGACTTCCGGTGCCTTCGAGATAGAATCCATCTTCTTCAGCAGAAGTGTAATCCATGATTTCGTTGATAACAAAACCATTGTCTTCGAGAATATCCAGAATATCTTCGCGACGTTCCTCTCTACGGTTTTCGGCAAACATTGGGAATAAAACCACATCTCCATTTTCATGAAAAGAAATCCAGTTATTCGGAAAAATACTATCTGGTGTGTCTGGAGAAAGCGTATCATCGATTACGATAACATTGATTCCTACCATTCGAAGTTTTTGCACCAATGCATCAAACTCTTGCTGCGCTTTGGCGTTCACGGTTTCCTTTGACAAGCCGTCCAATACTTTTTGGTAATAATTATTTACAGCCGTTTGTTCGTTCATCCGAAACGCCACAGGGCGAATCATTAGGATGGAATTTGTTGTTTGGTTCATATTTTTATTTATTTATTCTGTAGAGACGCACTGCAGTAGAGACGCACTGCAGTGCGTCTCTACGAAAAATTAATCTCTAATTAACGGCAAGGTGGAACATCGCAATAATCCTTCCTGTTTGGCAATTTCGGCATAGGGAATTTCTTCCACGATAAAACCATTGGCTCTCAGCCAAGTGTTGAGCCGCTTGAATTTTTTTTCAGAAACCACGACATCGGTAGCTATAGAAAACACATTGGAATTCATATGGTACATTTCTTTTCTGGTGATATGAAAGAGGTTTTCCGAGCCGAAAAGCCCCACTAAAAATAGGTAATCGGCTTCTTCGCGGAAGCCTCTTTTGTAAATGATAGCTTTGTTTTCGCCCACAGGTTGAAAGCAGCAATCCAAATGCAGAGCATTATCCCGGGCTTCAATTTTTGATTTTACCAAATCAAATTCCTTGACTATCTTGTTGGGAAATAAATCTCGGATGTATTGTACGCCCTGAGTATTTGTCCTTGCAGTAATATAATCTTTGTAATCACTGCCTTTGTAGGTCCCAATAAAAATGTAATTTTTCCATAACATCACATCACCGCCTTCTATATGAACTTCTGATGGCGGACGAACGACTTTAGCCGGATTAATTTGGTCGATGATATATTGAATGGCGTCTAATTCTCGCTCTCTGTCCGGCAAAATATTGGATTTGATAAAGACGTCATCAATTACAAAACCAATGTCTCTCACAAAGATCTGATTGTAATTTTCCATTATTTCTGGGCGAAAAACGGTAACATCATATTTTTCGAAAACCCGATCAAAAGCCTGCATTTCAATTGCCATATCTTCTTCCTTTGGGTAGGTTCCCGCCAGAATGTGTTCCAGTGATTTGGGGTCATATGCTTCTTCAATTGACGGCGTGGGTCCGTTACTTATAACAGTCCCCAAAACAACAGCTCGCAGTCTTGAAGTTTCATTTTTTATGTTTAGTTCCAGCATAGTTGTTAATTGGTGTTTACTTCGTCAGTTCGCTAAGCTCGTGTGCCAAAGATAAAAAAAGCCCCGCATTTTGCGAGGCTTTCTAAAAATATTTTAACGTTTATCCGCAGGAAGAAAATCCCTCAATCCATAGCCAGTGTAAATCTGTCTTGGTCTTCCGATAGGCTCTTTCTTTTCTCTCATTTCTTTCCATTGTGCAATCCATCCCGGCAAACGTCCTATGGCGAACATTACGGTAAACATATCCGTTGGGATTCCTAAGGCACGGTAAATAATTCCGGAATAGAAATCGACATTTGGATACAATTTTCTGGATACAAAATAATCATCGGCCAGAGCTGCAGCTTCTAATTTTTTGGCAATGTCCAAAATTGGATCTTCAACGCCTAAAGTTTTTAAAACCTCATCAGCCGCTTTTTTAATAATTTTGGCTCTTGGATCGAAATTTTTATAGACTCTGTGTCCAAAACCCATCAGTCTAAAAGAATCGTTTTTATCTTTGGCTTTAGCCATATATTTATCAGCATCGCCACCATTGGCATGAATTTCTTCTAACATTTCAAGAACCGCTTGGTTTGCTCCACCATGTAATGGTCCCCAAAGCGCAGAAATTCCAGCAGAAATAGAGGCAAATAATCCAGCGTGAGAAGAACCAACCATTCTCACAGTCGATGTAGAACAGTTTTGTTCGTGGTCTGCGTGCAGGATAAACAATTTATCTAATGCTTCTACAATTATAGGATTAGCTTTATAAGGTTCTGTTGGCAATTTAAACATCAATTGCATGAAATTCTCCACGTATCCAATTGTGTTATCGTAATAATTCAAAGGATAGCCCATACTTTTTCTGTAAGTCCAAGAGGCGATTACAAGGAATTTCCCCATAAGTTTACAAACCGCTTCATACAATTCGTCTTTGTTTTCAGGATTTACTGCCGAAGGATTAAAAGCAATCAAAGCGCTTGTCAAGGCAGACAAAACTCCCATTGGGTGAGCAGTTTTTGGAAAGCCGTCAATGATGCTTTTCATTTCCTCATTGACCAATGTGTATTTTCTAATATGAGTTTCAAATCCCCACAATTGTACTTTAGTAGGCAATTCTCCAAAGATTAACAAATAACATACTTCAAGAAAATCTGCTTTTTCTGCTAATTCTTCGATTGAATACCCTCTATAACGCAAAATCCCTTCTTCTCCGTCCAAAAAAGTAATTTCACTTGTGCATGCACCTGAATTTTTAAATCCCGGATCTAAAGTGATTGCTCCTGACAAATCACGTAATTTATTGATATCAATACCTACTTCATTTTCGGTTCCAACAAATATTGGAAACTCGTATTTTTTGCCATCAATTTCTAATGTTGCTACTTTTGACATAACTAATGTTAAATTATTTTATTTCTTCAAAAATAAGAAAATTTATGCTAATAGAAAGTCACATTTATTACAAAATTAATAAAATTTCAAAAAAAATAGCCCTCCACATCAGCGGAAGGCTATTTGCATTATAATTGCACTATTTTATTTTATTTTGAAGGCATTTTTACCAGGAAAATAGGCTGTATTACCTAGCTCTTCCTCAATTCTTATCAATTGATTGTATTTTGCCATACGGTCTGAACGTGAAGCCGAACCGGTTTTAATTTGACCACAATTCAAAGCTACTGCCAAGTCAGCAATAGTGTTATCTTCAGTTTCTCCTGAACGGTGTGACATTACTGAAGTATAACCTGCATTTTTAGCCATATTTACCGCTGCAATGGTTTCTGTCAAAGTTCCGATTTGGTTTACTTTTACCAAAATAGAATTGGCAATTCCTTTTTCAATTCCAGTTGACAAACGTTCTACGTTAGTTACGAACAAATCATCACCCACTAATTGAACTTTGTCTCCAATTTTTTCAGTTAATAATTTCCATCCGTCCCAGTCATTTTCGTCCATTCCGTCCTCGATAGAGATAATTGGAAATTTGGCAGCTAATTCAACCAAATAATCAACTTGTTCCGCTGAAGTTCTGATTTTTCCAGTTGGACCTTCAAATTTAGTGTAATCGTATTTTCCGTTTTCGTAAAATTCAGAAGAAGCGCAGTCTAGCGCCACCATTACTTCGTCACCAAATTTATAACCAGCAGCTTCCACTGCTTTTTTGATTGTATCCAAAGCATCTTCAGTTCCACCGGCTAAGTTTGGAGCAAATCCACCTTCGTCACCTACAGCAGTACTCAAGCCTCTGTCGTGCAATACTTTTTTCAAATTATGGAAAATTTCGGTTCCCATTTGCAAAGCGTGTGTAAAAGATGTTGCTTTTACCGGGATAATCATAAATTCCTGAAACGCTATAGGCGCGTCAGAATGAGATCCTCCGTTGATGATATTCATCATAGGGACAGGCAATGTATTTGCCGAAACTCCACCAATATATCTGTATAAAGGCAATCCTAATTCGTTAGCAGCTGCCTTTGCAACCGCAAGAGAAACACCAAGAATCGCATTTGCACCCAAGATGGATTTGTTATGTGTACCGTCTAACTCAATCATTGTCTGGTCAATCAGGTTTTGTTCAAAAACTGATATTCCCAATAATTCTTCGGCGATTTTAGTATTTACATTTTCCACCGCTTTTAAAACGCCTCTTCCAAGAAAGTTTTTTCCTCCGTCACGTAATTCCACTGCTTCGAATTTTCCGGTTGAAGCACCAGATGGAACTGCTGCTCTTCCTAAAACACCGTTTTCTGTAACTACATCTACTTCTATGGTAGGATTTCCTCTTGAATCGAAAATTTGTCTTGCGTGAATTTTGATAATAATACTCATTTTTCTTATTTTAAATGTTGAAATATAATTTATTGTGTTACAAATATATTATTTCTATAATTAACGGTATATCAAAAACGATTAATGTTATTAACGAAAACGTTATAATAATTTAAAAATAAAGGAGTTGAACAATTTTAAAAACTTTTCACTTCTTGAAGGCCTTTTTTTGAATTATAAATGCTTTTAACTTAACTTATTCAAGAATGAGAAATAATGACAATAGTGATTAGAATTCAACAAGATTAGTCTCTTTTTTGAATTCGCATTTATAAATAGTACTTTTGCAGCCTATTGATACATATATGGGCTTTTTAGAAGAAATACAGCGAAGAAGAACTTTTGGGATAATTTCGCATCCCGATGCAGGTAAAACAACCTTGACAGAAAAGCTGCTCCTTTTTGGAGGCGCTATTCAGGAAGCAGGTGCGGTAAAGAACAACAAAATCAAAAAAGGCGCAACCAGTGACTTTATGGAAATTGAACGCCAGAGAGGAATTTCGGTTTCGACTTCCGTTTTGGCCTTTATTTACAAAGACAAAAAAATAAATATTCTCGATACTCCAGGACACAAGGATTTTGCCGAAGATACTTTTAGAACCTTAACAGCGGTAGACAGCGTAATTGTGGTTATTGACGTTGCCAAAGGGGTCGAAGAACAAACGGAGAAATTAGTTGCTGTGTGCAGGCTTAGAAATATTCCGATCATCGTTTTTATCAATAAATTGGATCGTGAAGGAAAGGATGCTTTTGACCTAATGGACGAAGTGGAACAAAAACTAGGTTTGACCGTTACACCGCTTAGTTTCCCAATAGGAATGGGTTATGATTTCAAGGGAATTTACAATTTGTGGGAAGAAAACATCAATTTGTTTAGTGGCGACAGCCGCAAGAATATAGAAGAAACCATCGCTTTTTCGGATGTTAAAAGTCCGGAACTGGAGAAAATTATTGGTGAAAAACCAGCTTATAAACTACGGGAAGAATTAGAACTGATTGATGAAGTCTATCCAAAATTTGATCGTCAGGATTATTTGGATGGAAAACTACAACCGGTATTTTTTGGATCTGCATTGAACAATTTTGGGGTTCGCGAACTTCTAGATTGCTTTGTCGAAATTGCACCATCGCCAAGAGCCAAAGAATCGGAAACGAGATTAGTAGACCCGAAAGAAGAGGAAATGAGCGGATTTGTCTTTAAAATCCACGCTAATATGGATCCAAAACACCGCGACCGTTTGGCTTTCATAAAAGTTGTTTCCGGCACTTTCGAAAGAAACAAACCATATTACCATGTTCGCCAAAAAAAGAATTTAAAATTCTCGAGTCCGAATGCCTTTTTTGCCGAAAAGAAGGAAATCGTCGATATCTCTTATCCTGGTGACATTGTAGGATTGCACGATACGGGGAATTTTAAGATTGGCGATACATTGACTGAAGGTGAAGTGATGAGTTTCAAAGGGATTCCAAGTTTCTCTCCGGAGCACTTCCGATATATCAACAATGCCGACCCGATGAAAGCCAAACAATTGGATAAAGGAATTGACCAGTTGATGGATGAAGGAGTTGCTCAGTTGTTTACATTGGAAATGAATAACAGAAAAATAATAGGAACGGTGGGTGCGCTTCAATATGAGGTCATCCAATACCGACTGGAACACGAATATGGTGCTAAATGTACCTATGAGAATTTCCCAGTACATAAGGCATGTTGGGTAAAACCTAATGATCCCAAAAGCGAAGAATTCAAGGAATTCAGAAGAATAAAACAAAAATTCCTGGCTCACGATAAATATGGTCAATTGGTTTTCCTTGCCGATTCGGATTTCACGATACAGATGACCCAGAATAAATACCCGAATGTGAAGTTGTTTTTCACTTCGGAATTTGAGTGATTCCAATTCAATTTGTTAATCAATCAAATATAAGTTCGAGTGTCCACGCTTTTGACAGTAATGAGTCATTAGTTCAACTCGACTTCAGTAAATGATAGAAATAGATTAGACTTAAAATATTACCAATTGGTATAAATCAATTAAAGTTGATTTTAAAATCATTTACTTTATTCATAAAAAAAAACGCTAATTCAACAATTAGCGTTTTTTTATATGGTAATTAAAATTTATAACTTAGGCTGTAGCACTCTCAAAGTTTACTGCTTTTTTTAAAAAAGCTTTAATCAATAAACGGTTAGGAGCCATACCGGAAGTCATAAATTGTTTTTTTGTGTTTTCGCCGGCTGGAAGCACTTTTGCATTTGGGTCTTGTTTAGATCCCATAAACCAAAGTACAAAATTCATATTAGAAGCATTAGAAACCGCTTCTTGTTTAGCAACACTAACTTCAGAAGTAGTACTGCTTACTAATGTATTATTCAAATCTATATTATTTTCCACTGCAATTTTCTGAGCAAATGCATTCACATTGGATAATAAAACAAATGCTAACACCATAAATAGGATAGTGATTTTTTTGTTACCGTCTTGTTTAGAAAAATGATTCATAATGACTTTTTTTATATAGAGAACAATTGTTTCTCTTATCTGAGGTCAAAACTAAATCAAACCTAATCTACTAAAAAATATTTTCGATGAAGCACCGTAATACTCGTTAAAAGCACAAAAAACCAAATATTTAAAGCTCAATAAATCAGAACATTGGAGAAATAATTATTTTGATGTAAAAAAGAAAAGGCTCCGTTTCCGGAGCCTTTTATAGATTATGCTTGTCCCGCAGGACCAAAATTTAGCGGTATTGGAGGTTGTTCCGTATCTTTGATTTCGCCGTGAGCGACTTCAAAACGGTGAATGTTTTCTCCAATAGCTTTCAACAATCTTTTGGCATGTTGCGGAGTCAAGACAATTCTTGATTTCACTTTAGCTTTAGGAATACCAGGCATGATAGATACAAAATCCAACACAAACTCGGATGAGGAATGGTTGATTATTGCCAAATTGGAATAAATTCCTTCGGCAGTTTTCTCATCCAACTCAATATCGAGTTGTCCTTGTTGTTGTTTTGGATTGTTCATGTCTTAATAAATATATTCTTCCTTACTAGCCATCATTTCATTGTAATCTTCATTCGAACCTACAATGGTATTGTCATATTCTCTCATACCGGTTCCGGCAGGAATTCTATGACCTACGATTACATTTTCTTTCAATCCTTCTAAGTAATCGATTTTACCTGCTACAGCAGCTTCGTTCAATACTTTAGTAGTTTCTTGGAAAGATGCAGCCGAGATAAACGATTTCGTTTGAAGCGATGCTCTCGTGATACCTTGTAAAACTGGAGTTGCCGTTGCTGTGATAACATCACGAGCCACAACAAGATTTTTATCCGTACGTTTCAATAGTGAGTTTTCATCACGCAATTCACGAGGAGAAATAATCTGACCTGGTTTTAAGGTGCCTGAATCTCCAGCGTCTTCAACTACTTTCATTCCGTATAATTTATCATTTTCAACGATAAAATCTTTGGTGTGAATCAATTGTTCTTCTAGGAATAAAGTATCTCCAGGATCTTGTACTCTTACTTTACGCATCATTTGACGTATTACTACTTCAAAGTGTTTGTCGTTTATTTTTACCCCTTGCAAACGGTATACTTCTTGAATTTCGTTTACCAAATACTGTTGAACAGCAGCTGGACCTTGAATTCTCAAGATATCTTCCGGAGTGATTGCACCATCAGACAATGGAACACCCGCTCTTACAAAGTCATTTTCTTGTACTAAAATTTGGCTAGATAATTTCACCAAGTATTTCTTAACCTCACCAAATTTAGATTCGATAATGATCTCACGGTTTCCTCTTTTGATTTTTCCAAAAGAAACAACACCGTCAATTTCAGAAACGACTGCTGGGTTTGAAGGGTTACGAGCTTCAAGCAACTCGGTAATTCTTGGTAAACCTCCGGTAATATCTCCTGATTTAGAAGAACGACGTGGGATTTTAACCAATACTTTACCTGCTTTAATTTTCTCACCATTTTCAACCATCAAGTGGGCTCCAACTGGTAAGTTATACGAACGAATCAATTCACCGTCTTTACCGTAAACCAATAAAGTAGGAATTAATTTTTTAGCTCTGCCTTCAGAAATTACTTTTTCCTGGAATCCGGTTTGCTCATCAATTTCAACCATGAATGATTGTCCTTGCTCTAAATCTTCGTAAGCAATTTTACCCGTGAATTCCGAAACAATAACTCCATTATATGGATCCCATTTACAAATTGTAGTTCCTTTAGTTACTGATGCACCATCTTTAACAAAGATGCTGGAACCGTAAGGGATGTTGTTTGTACTTAATAAGATACCAGTTTTTTCGTCAATCAATTTCAACTCAGTAGAACGAGATACTACAATATCCACTGCATTACCATCGTTATCTTCGCCTTTAACTGTTTTTAAATCTTCGATTTCTAATTTACCCGCAAATCTTGTAACAATACTAGATTCTTCAGAAATACCTCCCGCAACCCCACCTACGTGGAATGTACGTAATGTTAACTGTGTTCCAGGTTCTCCAATGGATTGAGCGGCAATTACACCAACTGCTTCTCCTTTTTGGGTCATTTTTCCTGTTGCCAAGTTTCTACCGTAACATTTAGCACAAATTCCTTTCAAAGCTTCACAAGTTAATGGAGAACGAACTTCCAATTTTTCAAGTGGAGAAGCCTCGATTAATTTCATGTAGTGTTCCGTAATTTGTTCACCTGCTTCGATGATAAGCTCATTTGTCAAAGGATTGATAACATCTTGCAATGCTACACGTCCTAAGATTCTTTCGCCTAAAGTTTCCACGATTTCTTCGTTCTTTTTCAATGCTGAAACTTCAACACCTCTTAAAGTACCACAATCTACTGTGTTTACAATTACATCCTGAGAAACGTCATGCAATCTTCTTGTTAAGTAACCCGCATCGGCCGTTTTCAAAGCCGTATCCGCAAGACCTTTACGAGCACCGTGAGTAGAGATAAAGTACTCAAGAATCGAAAGACCTTCCTTAAAGTTAGAAAGAATCGGGTTTTCAATAATTTCACCACCACCAGCAGTAGATTTTTTAGGCTTAGCCATCAAACCACGCATACCGGTTAACTGACGAATTTGTTCTTTAGAACCCCTCGCTCCAGAATCAAGCATCATATACACTGAGTTGAAACCTTGTTGGTCTTCTCTAATGTTTTTCATTGCAGTCTCTGTAAGCTGAGCATTTGTTGAAGTCCATACGTCAATAACTTGGTTGTAACGTTCGTTATTGGTGATAAGACCCATATTATAATTTGCAGAAATACCTTCAACTTGCTCTCTGGCATCTGCAATTAATTTTGGTTTTTCATCTGGAATTCTAATATCTCCCAATGAGAATGACAATCCACCTTTGAAGGCAAATTTGTATCCCATATCTTTCATATTGTCCAAGAAGGCAGCCGTTGTAGGTACATTAGTCACGCTTAATACGTGTCCAATAATGTCTCGTAGGTTTTTCTTAGTCAATACATCATTGATATATCCTGCAGCTTCCGGAACTACTTCGTTAAACAATACACGACCGGCAGTTGTTTGGATAATTTTATAAACCAATTCTCCAGCTTCATTAAAATCTTTGGCACGAATTCTCACTCTAGCATTCAATTCTAAACGTCCTTCGTTTAATGCAATATTGGTTTCCTCAGCAGAATAAAAAGTTAAGCCTTCGCCTAAAATTTTGTGTTCTGGAGTAGACAAACGCTCTTTGGTCATATAATATAGACCTAAAACCATGTCTTGAGAAGGTACAGTAATCGGCGCACCATTCGCAGGATTCAGGATATTGTGAGAAGCCAACATTAATAATTGGGCTTCCAAAATAGCTTCTGGTCCTAACGGCAAGTGAACTGCCATTTGATCCCCATCAAAATCCGCATTAAATGCAGTACACACTAAAGGGTGCAATTGGATTGCTTTTCCTTCAATTAATTTTGGTTGGAATGCTTGAATACCTAATCTGTGCAAAGTAGGAGCACGATTCAGTAATATTGGGTGACCTTTGATAACATTTTCAAGGATATCCCAAACTACAGGCTCTTTTTTGTCTATTATTTTCTTAGCTGATTTTACAGTTTTTACAATTCCTCTTTCTATCAATTTACGGATAACGAAAGGTTTGTATAATTCGGCTGCCATATCTTTTGGGATACCACATTCGAACAATTTCAATTCAGGACCTACAACAATTACCGAACGAGCAGAATAATCCACACGTTTTCCAAGTAAGTTTTGACGGAAACGACCTTGTTTTCCTTTAAGGGAATCCGAAAGTGATTTCAACGGTCTGTTTGATTCTGTTTTTACAGCAGATGCTTTTCTTGTATTATCAAAAAGTGAATCTACCGACTCTTGCAACATACGTTTTTCATTTCTTAAGATTACTTCCGGAGCTTTAATCTCCATCAATCTTTTCAAACGGTTGTTACGTATAATTACACGACGGTATAAATCATTTAAATCTGAAGTAGCAAAACGACCACCATCAAGAGGCACAAGAGGACGTAATTCTGGTGGAATTACAGGAACTACTTTCATAATCATCCACTCAGGACGGTTTTCGCGGTTCAAGTTAGACTCACGGAAAGATTCAACAACTTGTAATCTTTTTAAAGCTTCAGTTTTACGTTGTTTAGACGTTTCGTTATTTGCAGAGTGACGCAAGTCATAAGACAATGCATCTAAATCGATACGAGCCAATAAGTCCATAATACATTCTGCTCCCATTTTGGCAACAAATTTATTTGGATCAAAATCATCTAAATATTGATTGTCAGCAGGAAGAGTGTCTAAAATATTCAAATATTCTTCTTCTGTCAAAAAGTCCAATCTTTGTACTGAATCTCCTTCCGGAGTTTTAGCAATACCTGCTTGGATAACAACGTATCTTTCATAATAGATAATCATATCTAATTTCTTAGATGGAAGACCTAATATGTAACCAATTTTATTTGGAAGAGAACGGAAATACCAGATGTGAGCAATTGGCACAACAAGATTGATGTGTCCTACTCTGTCTCTACGTACTTTTTTCTCAGTAACTTCAACACCACAACGGTCACAGATGATTCCTTTGTAGCGAATTCTTTTATATTTACCACAAGCACATTCAAAATCTTTAACTGGTCCGAAAATACGTTCGCAGAAAAGACCATCGCGCTCTGGTTTGTGTGTTCTGTAATTGATAGTTTCTGGTTTCAAAACTTCACCTCTTGACTCTTTCAAGATAGATTCAGGAGAAGCTAGTCCTATCGAAATTTTGTTGAATCTTTTAACAGGATTCTTATCTTTATTATTATTCCTAGTATTCATCATAGTTTTTACTATTGATTTATTTGCAATTAAAAAATTGATTTTCGTACAGACAGTAATGCTAAATCTCTACTTCCTCGGGTTACTTCTCTAAACTTCAAACAAAATTTTTGAAGTGCTAATTATATAGTTTATATAAAAAATCGGAACGGGTTACGGGTCTAAATCCTAAAAACTCTTATAAATGAGTAATCAGTTTTCAAATACTGCTATCTGAAAACTGAATACTGCAAACTTTTTTATTCTTCTAAACGAATGTCAAGTCCAAGACCTTTCAATTCATGCATCAATACATTGAATGATTCTGGCAATCCTGGTTCTGGCATAGACTCTCCCTTAACGATTGCTTCGTAAGTTTTAGCTCTACCAATAACGTCATCCGATTTCACGGTTAATATTTCACGAAGTGTACTTGATGCTCCATAAGCTTCAAGTGCCCAAACCTCCATCTCTCCAAAACGCTGACCTCCAAATTGAGCTTTACCACCCAATGGTTGTTGTGTAATTAATGAGTATGGTCCTATTGATCGTGCGTGCATTTTATCATCAACCATGTGACCCAGTTTCAACATATAGATTACTCCAACTGTTGCAGCCTGGTGAAAACGTTCTCCAGTTCCTCCATCGTATAGATAGGTATGTCCGAAACGTGGAATTCCAGCTTCATCAGTCAATTCGTTGATTTGGTCTAAAGTAGCACCATCAAAAATTGGAGTAGCAAATTTTCTACCCAAGTTCATTCCAGCCCAACCTAAAACCGTTTCATAAATTTGACCAATGTTCATACGTGAAGGCACTCCAAGTGGGTTCAACACAATATCAACAGGTGTTCCGTCTTCTAAGAAAGGCATATCTTCGTGACGTACAATACGAGCAACAATACCTTTGTTACCGTGACGTCCCGCCATTTTATCCCCAACTTTCAGTTTACGTTTTTTAGCAACATATACTTTAGCTAATTTCAAAATTCCTGCTGGCAATTCATCTCCAACAGTAATAGTGAATTTCTCTCTACGTAAGGCTCCTTGTAAATCGTTCAACTTAATTTTATAGTTATGAATTAAATCATTCACCATAGTATTAGTTGTATCGTCGGCAACCCATTGTCCTTTGCTTAAGTGAGCAAAATCTTCGACAGCATAAAGCATTTTTTGTGTGTATTTTTTACCTTTTGGTAAAACTTCTTCACCCAAATCATTCATTACACCTTGAGAGGTTTTTCCATTAACGATCAAGAAAAGTTTCTCAACCAATTTGTCTTTTAATTCAACGAATTTAGTTTCGAATTCTATTTCCAAAGCAGCCAAAGCGTCTTTGTCCTGAGTACGTTTACGTTTGTCTTTTACTGCTCTTGCGAACAGTTTTTTATCTAAAACTACACCGTGTAAAGAAGGAGAAGCTTTCAATGAAGCATCTTTTACATCCCCTGCTTTGTCCCCGAAGATTGCACGAAGCAATTTCTCTTCCGGAGTAGGATCTGATTCTCCTTTTGGAGTGATTTTACCGATAAGAATGTCGCCAGGTTTAACCTCGGCTCCAATTCTAATCATTCCGTTTTCATCTAAATCTTTAGTAGCTTCTTCAGAAACGTTTGGAATATCATTCGTTAATTCTTCGTTACCTAATTTAGTATCTCTAACTTCCAATGAATAATCATCGACGTGAATAGAGGTAAAAATATCGTCACGAACTACTTTTTCAGAAATTACAATCGCATCCTCAAAGTTATATCCTTTCCAAGGCATGAACGCTACTTTTAGGTTACGACCTAAAGCTAATTCACCATTTTGGGTAGCATATCCTTCTGATAATACTTGTCCAAGAGCTACTCTGTCTCCTTTTCTTACGATAGGTTTCAGATTGATACTTGTACTTTGATTGGTTTTTCTGAATTTAATCAGATTGTATGTTTTCTCATCTTCTTCAAAACTTACCATTCTTTCTTCCTCGGAACGGTCGTATTTAATTCTGATGATATTGGCATCTACATATTCAACAACTCCAGGACCTTCAGCATTTATCAATACTCTTGAATCTGAAGCTACCTGACGCTCTAAACCTGTACCAACAATTGGCGCTTCAGGACGTAACAATGGTACAGCCTGACGCATCATGTTAGATCCCATTAATGCTCTATTCGCATCATCATGTTCCAAGAAAGGAATTAACGAAGCTGAAATCGAAGCAATTTGGTTAGGAGCAACATCGGCATAATCTACTTTTGTTGGATCAATAACCGGAAAATCACCTTCCTGACGTGCAATTACATTGTCAGCAAGAATTTTTCCTGTAGCATCCATTTCGATATTTGCCTGAGAAATCATCATTCCTTCTTCTTCCTCTGCGCTTAAGTAAACTGGAGTAGAAACTAAGTCTACCACTCCTTTAGTTACTTTACGGTACGGTGTTTCAATGAAACCCATTCCGTTTACTTTAGCATAAACACCAAGAGAAGATATCAAACCAATGTTTGGTCCCTCTGGAGTTTCAATGGGACATAAACGTCCGTAATGCGTATAGTGAACGTCACGAACCTCAAAACCTGCTCTTTCACGAGAAAGTCCACCTGGTCCAAGTGCAGATAATCTTCTTTTGTGCGTAATCTCGGCTAGTGGATTCGTTTGATCCATAAACTGCGATAACTGGTTGGTACCAAAGAAAGAGTTGATTACTGATGATAATGTTTTGGCATTAATCAAATCAATAGGTGTAAACACCTCGTTATCTCTAACGTTCATTCTCTCACGAATGGTTCTGGCCATACGAGCCAAACCTACACCAAATTGTTGAGACAATTGCTCACCAACTGTTCTAACACGACGGTTTGACAAGTGATCAATATCATCAATATCTGCTTTCGCATTGATTAATTCGATCAAATATTTTACTATGGTAATGATGTCTTCTTTGGTAAGCACTTGCTTTTCCATTGGAGTATCAAGACCCAGTTTTTTGTTAATTCTGTAACGACCTACTTCACCTAAGTTGTAACGTTGGTCAGAGAAAAACAATTTATCTATAATACCACGAGCAGTTTCTTCATCAGGCGGTTCTGCGTTACGCAATTGTCTGTAGATGTGCTCAACGGCTTCTTTTTCGGAATTGGTTGGATCTTTTTGTAGCGTGTTGTGGATGATAGAATAATCAACTGCATTATTATCTTCCTTGTGCAACAAAATAGATTTAACGTTAGAATCAATGATTTCTTCCACATTATCTTTGTCGATAATGGTATCTCTGTCAAGGATTATTTCGTTACGTTCGATAGAAACAACTTCGCCGGTATCTTCATCCACGAAATCTTCATGCCATGTGTTAAGAACACGAGCAGCTAATTTTCTACCTATATATTTTTTAAGCCCTGTTTTAGAAACTTTAATTTCCTCAGCAAGGTCAAAAATCTCAAGGATATCCTTGTCTCTTTCAAAACCAATAGCACGGAATAAAGTGGTTACAGGTAATTTTTTCTTTCTGTCGATATACGCGTACATTACGCTGTTGATATCGGTTGAAAATTCTATCCAAGAACCTTTAAAAGGAATTACTCTGGCAGAATACAATTTTGTTCCATTTGCATGGAATGATTGTCCAAAGAAAACCCCTGGTGAACGGTGCAATTGAGAAACAACAACACGCTCGGCGCCATTGATTACAAAAGTACCAGAAGGAGTCATATAAGGAATTGTTCCAAGATATACATCCTGAACAATTGTTTCAAAATCTTCGTGCTCTGGATCTGTACAATAAAGTTTTAACCTAGCTTTTAAAGGCACACTATACGTAAGCCCTCTTTCAATACATTCTTGAATAGTATAACGCGGTGGATCTACAAAATAATCAAGAAATTCCAATACAAAGTTATTTCTTGTATCTGTAATTGGAAAGTTTTCCATGAAGGTGTTGTATAAACCTTCGTCGCCTCTTTCGTCAGATTTGGTTTCCAATTGGAAGAAATCTTTAAACGATTTAACCTGAACATCTAGGAAATCCGGATAGTCAGGAATATTTTTTGTTGAGGCAAAATTCAATCTTTCAGTCTGATTTGTTATCATCAATGGACAAAATTTTGATTAAAAAAAAGTAATTTTTTGTGTAAAACACAGTTTAACCAATACTTTCTTTTTTAATCAATACCTCTTTAAAAATAATACAAGAGCAAGCTCTATATTTTATTTTCTTTCATCGTATTGATTTAAAAACACTTATGTATTTTAAACTATTTTATAATAAAACGTACTATAATTTTATTATACGAAAAATGGTTTAGGTCTTTGAAAGTGTATTTCAAGACCTAAACCCATTCTCTAAAGCGGGTTGAATTATTTTAATTCAACTACAGCTCCAGCTTCTTCTAAAGATTTTTTAAGACCTTCAGCCTCATCTTTAGAAACACCTTCTTTAACGTTACTTGGAGCGCTATCAACTACATCTTTAGCTTCTTTAAGACCTAAACCTGTAAGTTCTTTTACCATTTTCACAACAGCTAATTTAGAAGGACCAGCTTCTTTTAATACTACTGTAAATTCAGTTTGAACTTCTTCAGCAGCAGCTTCGCCACCACCTGAAACTACTACAGCTGCAGCAGCTGGTTCGATACCGTACTCGTCTTTTAATATTGTTGCTAATTCGTTAACTTCTTTTACTGTTAGGTTAACTAATTGTTCTGCGAATTGTTTCAAATCTGCCATTTTTTCTATCGTTTTAAAATGATTTGTAAAATATAATTTATTTATTGTGCGCGTTTTAATGCACTTAATTCAAACTAACTATTAGTTTAATTAAGCAACCTCTTCGACATTTGCGAATTGGTTTTTAAGAGCAGAAATAACTCTTTGGGCTGGTGATTGAAGTAATCCAATGATTTCGCCAATAAGTTCTTCTTTCGATTTGATAGTTGCCAAAGCATCTAATTGATCGTCTCCAATGTAAACTTCTGCATTGATGTAAGCCCCTTTTAAAATTGGCTTAGCATTCTTTTTGCGGAAATCTTTAATTATTTTTCCAGGGGCGTTAGCCACATCTGCAATAAAAATAGCGCTGTTACCTGTCAATACAGATGGTAAATCACCATAATCATTAGCTGAAGCTTCCATTGCTTTTGCAAGCAAAGTATTTTTAACTACCTCTAATTTTATACCTGCTTTAAAGCAAGCTCTTCTTAAGTTTGAAGTTGTTTCTGCGTTTAGTCCAGAAATATCAGATACATAAATAATATTTGTACCAGCTAACTGTGCAGTTAAATCTTCAATCGCGATTGATTTTTCTTCTCTAGTCATACTAAAAATTTTTAACTACCAATTATACTGCTTTAGGATCCAATGCAATTGCAGGACTCATTGTGCTAGTTAGGTAAATACTTTTGATGTATGTTCCTTTAGCCGCAGTAGGTTTAAGTTTGATTAATGTTTGAATAATTTCGTGAGCGTTATCTACAATTTTATCAGCATCGAAAGAGATTCTTCCAATTCCTGCATGTATGATACCAGTTTTGTCAACTTTAAAGTCGATTTTACCAGCTTTAACTTCTAGAACTGCTTTTGCAACATCCATAGTTACAGTACCAGTCTTAGGGTTTGGCATTAAACCTCTAGGTCCTAAAATACGACCTAATGGACCTAATTTTCCCATAACACTTGGCATGGTGATAATTACATCAACATCTGTCCAACCATCTTTAATTTTTTGTAAATATTCGTCAAGACCTACATAGTCTGCTCCTGCTTCTTTAGCTTCCGCTTCTTTGTCTGGAGTAACCAATGCCAATACTTTTACGTCTTTACCAGTTCCGTGAGGTAATGCTACCACACCTCTAACCATTTGATTCGCTTTTCTTGGATCTACACCCAAACGTACTGCGATATCAACCGACTCATCAAATTTTGCAGAAGCAACTTCTTTTATCAATGCCGCAGCATCTTTTAAAGAGTATAGTTTATTCTTTTCAATTTTTGAAGCAGCCTCTTTTTGCTTTTTTGTCAATTTTGCCATGTCTTACGCTTGTTTTAGAGGAGAATCTCCTGTTACAGTTATTCCCATAGATCTAGCTGTTCCTGCGATCATGCTCATAGCAGACTCGATTGTGAATGCATTTAAATCAACCATCTTGTCTTCCGCAATTGCTTTAATAACATCCCAAGTAACGCTAGCTACTTTCTTACGATTTGGTTCTCCTGAACCAGATTTAAGCTTTGCCGCGTCCATTAACTGAACAGCAGCAGGTGGTGTTTTTACAACAAAATCGAAAGATTTGTCTTTATACACTGTAATTTGCACTGGGCAAACTTTACCTGGTTTATCTTGGGTTCTAGCATTAAATTGCTTACAGAATTCCATGATATTAACACCAGCAGCACCTAAAGCAGGTCCAACCGGTGGCGACGGGTTCGCAGCACCTCCCTTAACTTGTAGTTTAACTACTTTACTAATCTCTTTAGCCATTTTTTTAAAAATTTAACACATTAACATTGGAAGCGAAAATGTGACTTATTATAGATGTAACAAAAATTATACTTTTTCAACTTGCATAAACCCTAACTCCAATGGTGTCTTTCTTCCGAAAATTTTCACCATTACTTCTAGTTTACGCTTTTCTTCATTAATTTTCTCAACTGTTCCGTTGAAACCGTTGAAAGGACCATCAACAACCTTAATTGTCTCTCCTAAATTGAAAGGAATAGAACGAGTATCGGTATTTACAGCCAATTCATCTACCTTCCCTAACATTCTGTTTACTTCAGAAAGTCTTAATGGCACTGGTTCTCCACCTTTTATCTCACCTAAAAACCCAATTACACTTGTTATAGACTTAATAATATGAGGAATTTCTCCTATTAGGTTTGCTTCAATCATTACATAACCAGGGAAATATACTTTATCCTTGATTATTTTTTTTCCCTCTTTTACAGTAACTATTTTTTCAGTTGGAACCAGAACTTGTGAAACATAATCACCCATCCCTAATCTTGCGATTTCGGTTTCGATATATGCCTTGACTTTATTCTCTTGCCCGCTTACTGCTCGAACGACGTACCATTTTTTCATATTATTATCTGCCATAACAAAAAAATTACGCTTTTATCCAGGTGAAAAATTTCTCTAATATATTTGCAAACATTTCATCTACTCCCCAAGTTGCTAAAGCAAATAATATGGAGAAAACAGCAACAACAATCGTAAGACGTTGTACTTCAGACCATTCTGGCCAAGTTACATTTGATCTTAATTCTTCAAATGCTTCTGCTATGTAATTAACAACTTTTGTCATTATGATTTATTTTTTGGCACGGGCGGAGGGATTCGAACCCCCATCAACGGTTTTGGAGACCGCTATTCTACCCTTGAACTACGCCCGTTCGTATTAAAAGCCAGTGTCGTTTTTGACAACACTGGCTTTATAAATTATTTATTTGGATTATGCTACTATCTCAGTTACCTGACCAGCACCTACTGTTCTACCACCTTCACGGATAGCAAAACGAAGTCCAACATTCATTGCAATAGGACTTAATAAAGCCACATTGATTGTTAAGTTGTCTCCTGGCATAACCATCTCTACTCCTTCTGGTAAAGTAATAACTCCAGTTACGTCAGTTGTACGAACGTAAAACTGTGGACGGTAGTTATTGTGGAAAGGTGTGTGACGACCACCTTCTTCTTTTTTCAAGATATAAACCTCTGCTTTAAATGTAGCGTGTGGTTTTACTGATCCTGGTTTGATAATAACCATTCCACGTTTGATGTCAGATTTGTCAACACCACGTAACAATAAGCCTACGTTATCTCCAGCTTCACCTCTATCAAGGATTTTACGGAACATTTCAACTCCAGTAACTGTAGAAGTTAATTTTTCAGCTCCCATACCAATGATTTCAACAGGATCTCCTGTGTTTGCAATACCTGTTTCGATACGACCTGTAGCAACAGTTCCACGACCAGTGATTGTAAATACATCTTCAACCGGCATTAAGAAAGGTTTTGCAATATCACGAACTGGTTCTTGAATCCAGGTATCACAAGCTTCCATTAATTCTAAAATTTTTGGAGTCCAAACTGGATCATTATTTAATCCACCTAAAGCTGAACCTTGAATTACAGGACAGTTGTCTCCGTCATATTCATAGAAATTCAATAAATCTCTAATTTCCATTTCAACAAGTTCCAATAACTCTTCGTCATCAACCATATCCACTTTGTTCATGAATACTACCATTCTAGGAATACCAACTTGGCGACCTAAAAGGATGTGTTCACGTGTTTGAGGCATTGGTCCGTCTGTAGCAGCTACAACAAGAATAGCACCATCCATTTGAGCAGCACCAGTAACCATGTTTTTTACGTAATCCGCGTGACCAGGACAGTCAACGTGAGCGTAGTGACGGTTAGCAGTTTCATACTCAACGTGAGATGTATTAATTGTAATACCTCTTTCTTTTTCTTCTGGAGCATTATCAATTTGATCAAATGATTTTGCTTGACAGTAACCAGCATCAGATAACACTTTAGTTATTGCTGCAGTTAAAGTAGTTTTTCCGTGATCCACGTGTCCGATAGTCCCGATATTTAAATGGGGTTTGTTACGGTTAAAGGTTTCTTTTGCCATTTTACTTAATTTTTAATCTTAGTTATTTATTAGTGTTCAATATTATACTTTGTTGAGCCAACTACGGGAATTGAACCCGTGACCTCTTCCTTACCAAGGAAGCACTCTACCCCTGAGCTAAGTCGGCAGAATCCTTGATTTAAGA
The DNA here is from genome assembly GCF_043780635.1 of Flavobacterium sp. Classification (GTDB taxonomy): domain Bacteria; phylum Bacteroidota; class Bacteroidia; order Flavobacteriales; family Flavobacteriaceae; genus Flavobacterium. The sequence goes on along the minus strand of NZ_JAYWCK010000080.1, from coordinate 13,524 downwards.
ATTTAGGTTTAATACTTTAGAAAATTTCTAAACTCTTTTTTTTAAATTCTTATCTTAGGATTACCTCGCTTTCGCTCGGTGATCCGTAAGGGTATGCCCTTACTGAAATTTTACTTTGTCAAACTTTCGCTAAAACCACCTACACTAAGGATTACCTCGTTTTCACTCGGTGATCCGTACGGGTGGACCCTTACGAAAATTTTGCTTTCTCAAACTTTTTGAAAGTGAACTTTCGCTAAAACCACCTATACTAAGGATTACCTCGTTTTCACTCGGTGATCCGTAAGGGTGGACCCTTACGAAAATTTTACTTTCTCAAACTTTTTGAAAGTGAACTTTCAAAAGTTTTCTAAATCAAAATTTATGTGGGGAGAGCAGGATTCGAACCTGCGAAGTTCACACAGCAGATTTACAGTCTGCCCTCGTTGGCCGCTTGAGTATCTCCCCTTTTTTTATCAATATATAATATGAACAATTCCAAATCTCATTGGAAAAAAGAGCCGGCGGAGGGACTCGAACCCACGACCTGCTGATTACAAATCAGCTGCTCTAGCCAACTGAGCTACGCTGGCAATATCAATAAAAAAAGCCCGCTATTTCTAACGGACTGCAAATGTATATCTTTTTGTTTTTTAATCAAAACAATTTTATAAAAAATTTAGATTAAATATGTGTATTGATTTTTTCTTTTCTTTTTACTAACAATCGCTCTATAGATTCTGCCGCAAGCTCCACTGCTTCTTCAAAAGTTTTACATTGTTTTTTTACTAAAAAATCGTCCCCAGGAACAATAATTTTCATCTCTACGATTTTGTTTTCCTTGTCACTTGTCTTTTCGACTTTTAAATAAACGTCAGATGATACCACTTTGTCGTAATACTTTTCTAATCTGGCCATTCTTTCTTGAACAAAATCTACTAGCTTTTTGTCAACAGTAAAGTTAACTGCATGAACATCTACCTTCATAATCAATTTTTTTTAGGGGTTAAAAATTATAGAATTATTTTTGATTTCTTGGATGAGCATTTTCATAAACTTTCTTGAGTTCTGATAAACTACTATGAGTATAGACTTGAGTCGATGCTAAACTTGAATGTCCCAATAATTCTTTTACTGAATTTAAATCGGCTCCGTTGTTTAATAAATGGGTCGCAAATGTATGTCTTAATATATGTGGACTTTTCTTTACCTTTTCGGAAACAGTACTAAAGTAGGTATTAATTAATCGATACACAAAAGAATCATTTAATTTTAACCCTTTTTTTGTGAGAAAAAAATAGTCGCTATCCGTAACCTTCTCTAAATGTGTCCTTTCGTTTAAATAAAAAATAAATTGTTGGGATACAATTGGCAATACCGGAAGTATCCTTTCTTTGTTTCTTTTGCCAAGAACTTTTAAAGTATTGCTTGAAGAATTTATGTTACTTATTTTCAGATGAATTAATTCTGTTCTTCGTATTCCGGTGGTATAAAACAAATCGATAATGAGCTTGTCTCTAATTTCTTCAAACCCTACAGGATTTTGGATTTGACTTAGAACTTCGGCAACTTCATTCTCTGAAAAAGGAATTTGAAGCGTTTTGGGAGTTTTTAAAGCTTTGTGTTTCAAAAGCGGACTTAACTCTATTTGTTTTGTCTTTAACAGGAATTTATAAAATGCTTTTAACGAGGAAATCTTTCTATTGACAGAAACATTCGAAATATTATCATCCACAAGCGAAACAATCCAGCTTCTGATTTGGCTGTAGTTTACCTGCTCAATATTTTCCTCATTGTATTCGTTTTTGTTGAATGATTCAAAGAACCCTATATCATTCAAATACGCATTTATAGTATGAGGAGAATATTTTTTCTCCAACTGCAGATAATCCCTAAATGCGTACTTATTATTAGTCATAAAAAAACCGTTAGTATCAAAGGTATTAAACTTTAATGACTAACGGTACTTTATTCTAACAGAAAATAATTAACTATTCTCTATGTTGTCTCTCATATTCTGGATATAAGCAGCTTTTTGAATTTTTGCTCTATTCGTAACTGATGGTTTTATAAAAGCAGTACGTGCTCTTAGTTGACGAACAGTTCCTGTTTTGTCAAATTTTCTTTTATAGCGCTTTAATGCTCTATCGATATTTTCTCCGTCTTTAATTGGTATAATTAACATAATATAGACACCTCCTCTCGTTAAGGCTGCAAAAGTAATCAAAGTTTTGACCCGAACAAAATAAATTTCAATTTATTTTGAGAACTGGCGAAGCAATAATGAGTTATGAATTATTTTAAAGGGAGAAAAAAGAAAAAAGAGTCAAGAAATCTAGCATCTTGAATCTTTTTTTAATAACCTAATATTAAAAATTTAGTCCTTCAAAATATTCCTAGATATTACCAATTTCTGAATCTCAGTAGTTCCTTCTCCAATAGTACACAGTTTAGAATCTCTGTAGAATTTCTCTACCGGATAATCTTTGGTATACCCGTAACCACCGTGAATTTGAACGGCTTCGTTTGCCACTCTTACGCAAACTTCAGAAGAATACATTTTACTCATTGCACCGAGTGTGGTCATATTTCGGTTATTGTTTTTCAAGAAAGCCGCTTTATGCAACAATAATTCCGAGGCTTCAATTTCGGTTGCCATATCAGCTAACTTAAATGAAATCCCTTGAAATTCACAAATTGGTTTCCCGAATTGGTGTCTTTCTTTCGAATATTTTAACGCAGCTTCGTAAGCACCTTTCGCAATCCCTAATGATAAAGCGCCAATGGAAATTCTACCGCCATCTAATATTTTCATAGATTGAACAAATCCTTCGCCCACTTCGCCTAATCTATTGGCATCAGGAATTCGACAATCGTCAAAAAATAATTCTGCAGTTTCGCTAGCTCGCATTCCTAATTTATTAGCTTTTTTTCCTGATGTAAAACCTTGCATTCCTTTTTCGAAAACAAAAGCAGTCATTCCTCTAGAATCCCCTTTTTCGCCAGTACGCACTATAACTACAGCAATATCTCCTGAGATTCCGTGTGTAATAAAATTTTTGGAACCGTTTACAATCCAATAATCCCCATCTTTTACGGCGGTTGTATTCATTCCGCCGGCATCAGAACCTGTGCCGTGCTCAGTTAATCCCCATGCTCCAATATGTTCGCCTGTAGCTAGTTTTGGAATCCACTTTTTCTTTTGTTCATCGTTTCCAAAAGCTAAAATATGATTTGTACATAAAGAATTATGCGCTGCAACGGACAATCCTACAGAAGGATCCACTTTAGAAATTTCTTCAATAACCGTAATGTATTCGTGATATCCCAATCCTGAACCGCCAAGTTCTTCTGGGACTAAAACGCCCATAAAACCCATTTCACCTAATTTTTTGAACAAAGGAATTGGAAACGTCTGAGCTTCATCCCACTCCATTATATAAGGTCTTATATTTTTTTCGGCAAAATCTTTTATAGATTGTGCAATCATAGATTGCGTTTCGCTGTAATCGAAGTTCATTTTTATAGTGTATAATTTTAAAAGTCCAAATATAAGGCTATAATATTTGCCTTATCAATAGACAATCCTTTAATTTTTGTTAAATCTTCAATATTTTTAATATCTCCGTTCATACTTCTAAAGGTAACTATATTTTTGGAAAGTGGGTATTTGAAGTACGGAAACAGCGAAAGTTCTTTTATAGAAGCGTTGTTAATGTCAATTTTTTTTAGATTTGGCAGTGCCAAAACTTTGAAATGACTATTCAGATTCTCAATAACTTGGTCCGAAAGTCCCCACACATCTTTCATTTGTTCCATTGAAACAAAACCTCCAAGGCTTTCTTTGAATTTTAAAATCCGAAGCGAAATTGCCTCGCCTATTCCATAAATCTTGATCAAATCTTCCTGCGAAGCTTGATTGATGTCGATTATGACTATTTTTTCTTTTTTGGCGAAAGCCGTATTCGGATACTTTTTATAGTCTTTGAATTCCTTTTTATTATTTACCCAATCCGGGAATTTGAAATACGGCGAAATCGCATTCAACAAGGAATCAGAAACTTTTGTCACGGATTGAAACTCTTTTGGCGAGTTCACATATTTATTTTCTTTTCTAAACGCAAGTAAACGATCGATTTCTGGAACTGACATTCCGAGTTTGTATCCTTTATAATCCGAAATGAAATTGGGATTGAAAGGATAAATCTTTGGAACATAATCCCGTTTTTGCTGTTTCATCGAATCGATTTGCGATTGTAGGGAAAGCCATTTTTCTTTCTCGGGAGAAGTTGCAGTAAAAGAACTAAAATCCACAAAAAAATAAACCAACTGCAAAACAATAATTATCGCAAACAATAAAAAAATACCAGTTCGCTGGCCTCGGGAAAATTCAAAATAGGATTTTATTGCTTTGAAAGTCATTTACTTGCGATTAAATCAACTCTATTCGAATTGAATTTTGAATTTTAAAAATAAGAAAAATTTTATAAATATGTGCTTTCTTTGGAAAAAATATCTAAATTAAAAAAAGATAATTTTCAAAAAATAAAGTTTTCTGTATCGCTCCAACATTAAAAAAACAATATATTTGAAACCTATAAACCATAAACCATAAATATATGTCTATTTGGAAAAGAAAACCATTAGCCCAACTTTTGGATGAAGCCGCTGATTCTGAAAAAGGATTAAAAAGAACGCTGACTGCCTGGTCATTAATTGCATTGGGAATCGGCGCCATCATTGGAGCTGGTTTATTCGTAAGAACCGCAATGGCCGCCTCACAAAATGCCGGTCCATCAGTAACAATTGCTTTTATAGTTGCCGCCATTGGCTGTGCATTGGCAGGTTTATGCTATGCCGAACTTTCTTCATCCATTCCTATTTCAGGAAGTGCCTATACGTACACGTATGCCACAATGGGGGAGTTTTTAGCTTGGATTATCGGCTGGGATTTAATTTTGGAGTATGCCGTAGGTGCTGCCACTGTTGGGATTGCCTGGAGCGAATATCTAAATAACTTTTTGATTAATGTACTACACATTAGCCCAATTCCGTTTGAATTTTCACATTCTCCTTTTCAAAAATTGGTTGACCCAGTAACTAATGTAACTCATCACGGAATAATTAATTTACCTGCCTTATTTATTGTTGGGTTAATTACCTTGTTACTAATAAAAGGAATTCAGGAATCAGCTTTTGTAAATGGTATTATTGTAATCGTAAAAGTTACCATTGTAATTTTGATTATTGTAATTGGCTGGAATTTTATTAATCCTGTGAATCATACTCCTTATATCCCTGCAGCTTCTGTATTTACTGACGAACATGGCATTGATCATAGTTATGGTGGTATTATGGGAATTTTGGGCGCAGCAGGAACTGTGTTTTTTGCTTTTATTGGGTTTGACGCTGTGAGTACCGCTGCGCAGGAAACCATAAATCCAAAAAAGGCGATGCCTATAGGAATCTTAGGTTCATTAGCAGTATGTACCATATTGTATATTCTTTTTGCACACGTATTGACTGGTGTTGCCACTGTTGAAGATTTCAGAACCGGAGGAAAAGAAGCTTCTGTAGCATTTGCCATAAACAAATATATGATTGGTTACACATGGTTGGGTCAATTGGTAACTGTAGCCATTTTGTTCGGATTTACATCCGTAATATTGGTGATGTTATTAGGACAATCCAGAGTGTTTTATGCTATGGGAAAAGACGGTTTATTGCCTAAAATGTTTAGTGATTTACATTCAAAATTCAAAACTCCTTATAAAGCAAACGTTGCCATTTTGATTATTGTTGGTGCATTTGCAGCATTTGTTCCAGGCGATATTGTTGGTGATATGACAAGTATCGGAACATTATTTGCCTTTGTATTAGTCTGTATTTCGGTCATCATTTTAAGAAAGACAGAACCCGATATGAAAAGAGAATTCAGAACACCTTGGGTTCCTTTTGTTCCAATACTAGGCGTTTTGGTTTGTCTTTCCATGATGTATGGTTTAGGCTGGCCCAACTGGCTAAGACTTTTTGCTTGGATGGCGATTGGTATTGTAATCTATTTTACTTACAGCAAGAAAAATAGTGTCCTGAACAATCCGGAAAAATAATTTTTATACCGCATTAAAAAAGGGATTATAAAGTACTTTTACTTTATAATCCCTTTTTGTTTTATAACTTTTTGCTACAAATCAAAAACCGAAGTGCGCTTGGCTCGAATTAAATCTTTAAGCCGAATCCAGAAAGCCAACGTTAGATAAACTCCAAACCACAAACCAGCCGTAACAAACGAGATGTAAATAAAAAACAATCTCACATCTGAAACCCGCATTCCCAACTTGTCAGCAAGGCGAGAGGAAACATGAAAACCGTTTTTTTCAAAAAAATATTTTAGTTGTAATACTGCTCTCATTTCTTGGGTTTTGGGTATTTTGTTTTGGTAAAATTACGAAATTATATAATTCTTAAAACAACGAATTAATAAATTAACTTTTTTTCAACAATTCCATTCCAATGGCACATTCCAGGCAACGGCTTTTATTGCAATATTCATTTTTCATTTGCAGTAAAGACTGACTTTCAAAAGCACTTTTTGATTTTACTCCAAAAGAACTAAACTTATCCATAATCGCATTTTTCTCTGGAGACACTTCATTTAAAAGCTGAATCAGGTCTTCGGAAATCTCCTTTCCCCTGCTTTTTGCGAAGGCAAATTGAAGCGGAATGATGGTGTTTATTATAATCAAATCGATAAATGATTTGGATAGCTTCTTTTTTTTCTTCGGACTTTCTTTGTCGAACTGATAATGGTTTTGCCAATAATTGGATGCCGAAACGTCGAAGGCTTCATAAATATTCTGGATTGAACCTGAAGTGCTGATTTTTGAAAACAAGTTTTGCTGACTGTGGTATAAATTTGCTAATTGTGACAACCGAATCGTGGGAAAATTATCCGGGCGATGTTTGAAAAACTGCACGGTTTCACCAATTTTATTTTCCAATTGGTATTTGTGCAGCAAATAGAAAAACCTAAATTTTAAATCCTTGAAATAAGTATCTTCCTTTTCCGAATCTAATAATCCTAAGGTTCCAAAGAGTAAAGCCTCCAAATTTTCGACCTCAAAACTTTCTTTTCTTATAATGGAAAACGGAATGGATTGGGCAATCTTCGAAAAGGTTTCACCATTAGTATTCAAACCAAAATTCTTAGATAAAAGACAGAACAACACCGCTTCCCAATCGTTATTGGTTTGTTGTAATAAATCGTAAATGGGTTTTGATTTCCTTTCCAAACGTTCAAAAAACAAGCGTTCTTGCCAGTTTTTTAAGGTAAAATCATCAATATCTTTCAATTGTTTTTCACAAAAAATCCAAGATTTTGGAAGCATCAATGATTGATAATCAACAATTGTGGCTGAATCCACATATCTCTTAAGTTCCAGAACTGAGATTTCGCAATTATTGCTCCTGAAAATTTCTGTGTCGTGTTCCCAAACCACGTGAAGAATTACGTTTTCATAAGCTGCATCTCTTTCGTGATGATGCACGTACCAATCCGAAGATTTAAGATGAATCTCGACATTTCCTGCCCATTTTTGGTCGCCAATAATAATTTGTGCATTGAAAAAATCGGGTCCGGCAAGTTGTAGATATTGCCCAACAGTAATGATGGTGATTTCTTCTCCATTGGAAGTTTTCAAATTCAAAGTATCGAACTTCTTAAATTTCCAAAGATAATGGAGGAAGTCTTCTTTCATTTATAGCTTTTTAGATTAAAGACCAAAGTAGTAAAAAATCAGTATTTTATTACGAATTTTATAGCTATTTTTTTTAGGAATTTATAAGAGTGTTGCCCTATATAATCCGGGCACGAATGGAAATTGCTTCGTCCATTGCAACGACTAGCGAAGTAAATACAATTTGGCGCAAGCACGAGCGTCGGATAAAGCTTCGTGGTGGTTTAAAGCAATTTTCATTTCGCGGCAACAATCACTTAATTTGGTTGGTTTTAATCCTTTGGCTTTATAAATTTTTACGGTACATTCCCATCGAGAGCCAATATTTAGTTCCTCATAATTTAAACCGTAAAGCGCCATTGATTTGGCAAGAACGTTTCGGTCAAAACTTTCGTTATGAGCTACAACCAAACGGTTTTGAAGACGTCTTTTAATTTCGGGGTAAACTTGCGCAAAGGTTTTTGCGTTAGCCGTATCCCGAGGATAAATGCCATGAACTGCTATTGTAAAATGCGAATATTCATTTCTTGGCGGTTTGATTAGTGTAACATATTCGTCAACAATTACGCCGTTTTCGACAGTAACAATACCCACAGAACAAGGATGATAGGCCTTGGCAGTTTCAAAATCTATGGCAGTGAAAGTCAATTTGATTTATGATTTAGGATTAACGATTTTAGATAGCAGCTTTTCGGCCTTCATCGAACTACAAATATAATTTATTATGCAATAAATTATAAAAAAAATTGCTTTTTACTTTCCAAAATAACTAAAAAAAATCCCCTACATATAAAAATCAAAACGCTATTTCATAAACATCACAACTTATATAATCCAGCAGTCTCTCTTTATATATTTTTTCATCATAAAAATGATCCGGCCAGAAAGTAGATGAATAAAAATACATTAATTCAAATACATCGTCATATTTAGTTGCTAATATATCCAGATATTTAATATAACGATTATGGCAAAAATAATCTTCATCAAAGTTACTAATCATCAAGGCTGATTCTCTTTTTTGTATTGGAAAACCTTCTACTTCATAGCCTTTGTTAACACAATAATCGGATATTATTTCAACCACATAACTTTCATGAATTTCTCCATATTTAAAACAATCTAGGCAGTCGCCTAAAACATCCCAAACTTCATGGATTTCCAAAATGCTGTTTTTAACTGATTCTATTTCCATTTGAATAATTATTTATTATTTTTCCAAATATAAATAAGTCAAGAATTGTTATTTTACGGGTTTCCACATTTTGCGTATTTTTTTTTAAAAAAATAATAAACAAAAAAACCTGCAAGGTTTTAAATCTTGCAGGAGTATGCTAAATGTAATTCTATCTTACTTATTTTTAACTCTTTATAAACTTGAAAGACAAAATATAACTTCTATTTTAAAGACCCAATAATATCCGATTTGGTAATAATTTGATGATGCCCATTTTCTAAATCAACCAAAACCGCTTCATTTTCTTTAGAAAACAGTTTAGAAACTTCTTCGATTGTAGTTCCCAGTTTTACAATGGGATACGGTTTCCCCATAATTTCACGAATGGGTTTTTCAATGGAATTTTTGTCATTCACGTAACTACGAAACAAATCTGTTTCATCCACAGAACCTACAAATCCTGTAATATCTATTACTGGAATTTGCGAAATATTATGCTTGCGCATACGCTCAATTGCATGTGAAACCAATTCTTCTGTACGCACAACAATTAATGGTCTGGCAAGATTATCTTTAATAATATCTTCGGCTTTTGTGATTTTTTCATCCAGAAAACCACGTTCCCGCATCCAGTCGTCATTAAACATTTTACCCACATAACGACTTCCTGAATCGTGGAAAATTACTACCACAACATCTTCGGGCTTGAAATGTTCTTTGAGTTGTAACAAGCCTTTTATGGCTGCACCTGCTGAATTCCCTACAAAAATTCCTTCTTCAAGTGCAATTTTACGAGTATAAACTGCGGCATCTTTGTCGGTTACTTTTGTAAAACCATCGATTAGCGAAAAGTCAACATTCTTTGGTAAAATGTCTTCTCCAATTCCTTCAGTGATATAGGAATAAATTTCGTTTTCGTCGAAAATTCCTGTTTCGTGGTATTTTTTAAACACTGAACCATAAGTATCAATTCCCCAGATTTTAATATTGGGGTTTTGTTCTTTTAAATATTTACCAACTCCGGAAATAGTTCCGCCGGTTCCCACACCCGAAACGAAATGAGTGATTTTCCCATCGGTTTGTTTCCAAATTTCAGGGCCGGTTTGTTCGTAATGCGCTAATGAATTGGACAAATTATCATATTGGTTTACATACCAGGAATTAGGTGTTTCTGCCGCTAATCTTTTGGAAACCGAATAATACGAGCGTGGATCTGTTGGCTCCACATCAGTAGGACAAACGACCACTTTTGCTCCCACGGCACGAAGAATATCCATTTTTTCTTTGGATTGTTTGTCCGAAATCACGCAAATCAATTTGTATCCTTTGATTATGGCGACCAATGCTAGTCCCATTCCGGTATTTCCAGAAGTTCCTTCGATGATAGTTCCTCCGGGTTTTAGACGTCCGTCAGCTTCGGCATCTTCAATCATTTTTACGGCCATTCTGTCTTTAACGGAATTTCCTGGATTGAAAGTTTCCACTTTGGCAAGAACCAAAGCGTCAACACCCGCAACCACTTTATTGAGTTTTACTAAAGGCGTTCCTCCTATTGTTCCTAATATATTTTCTGAATATTGCATTTGAGTTTATACGTTTACTGCTGTTTTTATAATGTAAATATAAATTAAAAATACTACCTAATTTTCTCCTACAAGAGATTGCTTCATCACTCGTGCCTCGCTTTTTGCAATGACACTATTGGAAGAAATTCCAAACCAAACCAAAGCGAATCATAAAATCTCGGTACGGATTATTCGGCGACGAATAAAAATTATTTCCAGAAAAGGAAGAATTAAAATGTTCGGCAATGAAATAAACTCTCGTCCTTTGGATCTTCGCATTGACAAAAAAATCAAAGTTGGTGAAATTCCCAATTTCTTTCTTGTTTTGCACAAAAAACTCTCCAATTACCGGATTATATTCATTTGCATAATAGTTTGTGAAATAATTAAAGGTCACTCCGGTTTGCAAAAACAAGGCTTTATGAAACAAATCTTGAGAATAGTATAGTGTGTTTCTAGTAAGAAACTCGGGAACATTAAGAATATTATCTGATTGATCTACTTTTTGATATAAAAGTGTGTTGGCTAATGCGAATTTTCCAACCCTGAATTCATTACTCGCCTTAACCGACAAATAATTGATGGTATTTGCATATTGTGCAGGAGCAATTATTTGCTGATTCATAGCTATTTCACTTACGCTCGAAACATCGGCAAAATATAAATGATCATTAAATGTGGAATATTGAACTGATGCTTCCACCCAAGGAGTTGTGGCATTAACTATAATGGAGTTTATTTTTTCGTTCTTGAAACTATTCGACCAATTGTAATTTACATAGCTACTTTGATATAAATTATAGTTGTTATTGGGCAGTTTGTTCATATTTTGGTATTCGAATGATAACTGCATCTCTTCATTTAAACTATATTGCAACTTGGCATCCAGATTAGAAAGGGATTGATTCGTTACCGACCTTGAAATTAAAAATTTTCCAGCCCATTTATTTTTTAGATAGTCATACTGACCTCCAACGGTATTTATTCTTTGGCTTATGGAACTGGGAACCGTTTGAGTATCCAAAATTAATATTTGATTGTAGTAAAAATTACTAAAAAAATCATCGGCAAAAAACTGAAACTTCCCTAATGTTGTATTTTCATATACAAGCCCCACTTTATTATAGGTTTTATTGTAATGTGTTTGGTCATTTATTCCGCTGGTTTTGTAGGAATCTCCAAATCTATAGACTCTTTCACCGTTGACAGACGAAGTAACTGTCGCCTGATTGTACTCAAAATATTTATTTTCGTAGTTAAATTGATGGGTTACATATAAGTTATTGCTCCCAGTAACTGAATTAACTCTAAAAGAATGATCTAAAAATATCCGTTTCCCTTTCAAAAATGATTTGGCATCCGTTAAATAAACTTCTAATCTTTCTCTGTTTTGAAAATCTGGATTCTCGCTTTCGAAATCTTCAACAGTTGTAATTCCTCCATTTTCTTCATTCAAGATGTCTTGGGATACAAAATGAAAATTGGCTAAATACCGTTGGTTTTTGGCGTTATAACTTGTCGTAAACCTGAAATTTCCAGTACTTGTCATTTGATTAATATATCTCCCTTCGGAACGTAATCCTTTATAAGCCAATGAAAAATTGAGCCTTGGAGAAATGTTTACCGTAAAAAATGCGTCTACATTCTGGCCTTGTTTCATTACGGTTTTAAAATACAATTCGGTAACAGGAGTTGCCACAGAACTGTATCTAATTTGGTTTGCTTCCAAAAAATTAAAATGTTTTGCCTTGAACCCAAATTCAGGATAAGGAGAAAAACTGTTTAAACTGTATTGCAAGGTATTATATGTTTGACCTTCATTTGGGAAAGGCAACAATCCAAAATTATCTTTGCGCAAGTAATTAAAGCTATATAGTTTTTTTACCGTCAACGAAGTGTCAATATAAGTGGTGTCTCTTTCCAAAGTAATTATGCGATACATATCTAATGTAGCCAACTTTTCTTTAGGTTTTTTTATGGAATCAGAGCTGTTGTATTTACTGTTAAAATCTATTTCGTTAGTCTTTTTTTCTTGAGAAAACAGGAATGTTGGCAAAACTAAAAGATATAAGAAAAAGAGAATTCTCATTTGGAGCGGTATATAATTAGGCAATTATTCTGGAATTTTATTCAAGCAAAGGTAAATGAAAAAACATATAAATAAAAAAACGCTTTGATTTATGGGAATGTTTTGGCAAATAGAAATAAAACGCACTTTTTTGAAGAAAATTTTACAATATTTGTTGTTCCAATACAATTGATATGTTGCTTGCTAATTTTTCGAAATTTATCCTGGAAACCGGAACCGATGAAGCCGGTCGTGGCTGTCTTGCAGGTCCAGTCACCGCTGCAGCCGTAATTCTTCCGGAGGATTTTGAAAATATAATCCTGAACGACAGCAAGCAATTGTCTGAAAAAATCAGGGAAAAACTCAGACCCATTATCGAAAGCCAAGCCATTGCATTTGCTGTAACTCATTTGCATCCAAATGAAATTGATGAAATCAATATTCTAAATGCTTCGATGAAAGGAATGCAAGAAAGTATTTTGAAATTAAATCCAACTCCCAAATTTATTATTGTGGATGGAAACCGCTTATTGAACGCAAAATTGGGCTTGAAAACCACTTTTGGAAAGCAATTTTCCAATACTGAAATCGAATTATTAAAATCGATTCCCAACCAAAGTATAATCAAGGGAGATTCGAAATACCTGAGCATTGCCGCGGCTTCTGTTTTGGCAAAAACCTATCGCGATGACTATATGAATGCCATTCACGAAGAATTTCCTATGTACAATTGGAAACAAAACAAGGGATATCCAACGAAAGAACACCGTGAAGCCATTAGAAAATATGGTGTGACGAAGTACCATAGAATGACGTTTCGATTGTTGCCTGAACAGTTAAAATTGGATATTTAGGTTGTTTTTAAAAAAAAGCCTTTTTGATGATTTGTAATAAATTATTTGTATATTTGAGAAACAAATAAAGTCTGACGTTTGTCAGACAAAGCCACCCAATTTTGGAGTGATAAGTCTGATTTTGTCAGACCTATATACAAGTTAT
>NZ_JAYWCK010000079.1:0-3609 GCF_043780635.1 Flavobacterium sp. | reverse complement strand
CTTCCGGATTCCAGCCTTTCTTGAATTCCAGTCGTTCCCATTCAATGGCTTGTCCGTTGACTAAATCGTTTATGTTTATTGGTAATGCCATATTTTATTTAACTACTGAGTCGTATATATTAATCGATTTTCAAATTTAGAATTTTAATTTTAAAAACAGATGGAATATTTATTAAGACTTTCCAATTTTTATAATTCTTTCAGCGACCTCAACAATATCTTTTATTGAAAATTTCTAATAATTTCAGCGCTATTTAAAGTTTGAATTGTGATGTCGAATTGTTCACTAACTGTTGGATATTCATTGTTTTCAGTAAAATCTGTTCCAATCTCTTTAAAAATATTTTTTATTAATTCAATTGAAGTATCAATTGTTAGAAGATTAGTGTCTATGTTAGTTCTTTTTTCTAATAATGATTTTGAAATCCTATCACTTTCACCACCCCAAAATATTCCATAAGTAAAACCATCCTCATCTTCGTTTAGTCTTTTCAGACTCATTTCTTTTGTGTTAAAACAAAAAACAAGAGGTTCAAATTTATAATTATTTCTATATTTTGAATTTTGGTTTATTTCACCGTAAAATGATATATAATAACTTGTTGAATGTTTAGAAGTGTCTTCATATAAATTTGAGATTTCATTTATAAGATGATCGTGTTTTATCTCGGCATCAAGATTGACTAAAAAGTCTGAAAAAAAATCTTTAATTTGTTTTTTACCAATGAATGCATTACCTGCGATTGCAATTGAGATTTTGTTTTTCAAGAAACTTTTTGCTATTTCGTCTTTGTGGTTTATGTAATTTTTTTCACCACTAATTTCATCAATGATTGAATAAACTTCTCTCGTGTCTGAAGCAGTAATTATTCCCTCTGGGCAAATAATTTTAATTATTAATGACATTCGTTCTTTAATTTTTGTTAATATCCAAAATATTTACACTAACGCTATCTTACAAACACATTTTAGTACAAACGTTAAAACAATTCTTCGCTTTTTGCTAAGTATCTTATTTACATATACCTTTTTAATCAATATCTCCATCTACTATCAATCCAATTTGGTCGACATTCATATATTTTTTCTTTTTCATCTTCTGATAAATCTAATCTTAAATCAAGGTGTTCTGGTTTTATTATTTTTGAAACTAAATCATTTAAAGACATTGAAACTCTGTTCCCATTTAGCATAAATGAATTTCCGAATTGTTTATTATAACGTAAGAGATTTTTATCAATCAAACCAGAAACAACAGTGTCATCACAAGGCATTTCAATTGAATTTTGACCTTGAATGGCAAATTCTCTCAACACAGCTTTTTCTTTAGGGTCTAATTCGTTGATAATTTGTTTATATTCAGATTTTAATTTTCTTAACTTGAATTCAAAATGTAATTTGTTGAATATCCAGATAATTAGATTTACTATTACAAGAACAGTAGAAAATAAAAAAGCTAAACCTACAAATCCTTCATACGTTTGAAATTTATCCAAATGGAGTTTCTTTAAAATTTCTGATCCAGAAAAAATAAATACTCCCGTGACAATTGAAATAACAAGAAAAATCTTTGTTGGTAGTTTAGTAACATCAAAAAATGATTTAAAAAAATCCATAGTGTTTTGTTTTTAATTTATCTCTCCCTTAAACGCTTGCTGCAACAACCCTTGAAATAAATCCTCGCTTTTTGTCAATGCTTCTTGGGCTTTTTGTTTTTGAGTTTCTATGAGTTGTACTCGTTCCGCGTATTGGTTTTGGAGATTGATTGGTGGAAGAATAGTTTCTTTTGCTAGTAATTTAGCTTTTGAGATATTAGGCATTGAACCAGAAGTTCCTGAAGCTAATGATTGAATTTCTTTAATGAATTTATTGTGGTTTAAAAGATAGTATAAGAATATTGGACTTGCCTTTTCTTTGCGATAAAGCAATCTAAATACGGTGTCTGGCAATAGCAATCTAGGACTGGTTTCATATACAAAAACAGTTGTACCAACCATATGATAGGTGTTTTTTCTAGTAAATAATAAATCCCCTTTTTTGACTTCACAATCTTGTTTAGTCTTAGGAACATCAAATTCATATTTTTTATTTTCTTTAGGATTATAAGTCCCATAAGAAACGGAACCTAATTTAAGTACCGCCCATTCTTTATCGTTTACTCTAGGTTTATTTTCACACACGGGACTCCAACCGCTTTCTATTTTTGATAAAATTTGCGAAAATGTACAAATTTCCCATCCCTTTTCATTTCTCACTGGATCCCCAAACATATTCAGAAACAAACTTTGCATTAAGGCATCGTATTTTTCTATGAGTTGTTTGTTGTATTGACGCAGTTCATCAGCTTTGTCGAGGATGGCGGCGATTTTTTGTTGGGTTGAGAGGTTGGGGAGAGGGATTTCTAAATTATTAATATCTTCTAATCTGATGCTTGGATAAGCATCATCTAATATTAAATTTGTTGGATTGTACCAATTTAAATATCTCGCTAAAAAATTTGTATCAAAATTATCAGACGGAAGAATTGCAGCTAAATGGCTTACAAAATATGTATCTTCTTCACAAATATATATTCTGTTTTTCTTTGCACTCATTCCGCTTTTAGCAAAAAGAATAGAACCTTTTGGTAATTTTTTTAAACGATTTTTTTTAGCTATTTCCTCATTTACTTTTGGAATTTGTAATAATCCTTTTCCTGAAACTAAATCTTCTAAATGACCAGCTCTAATGAACGGTGTTCCAGAAATTGAAAAATCTTTTGGTGCTGCTTGCCCAGCAGTTACAGTTGTAATATCTCCTAATCTAATCATTTCAAGAATTTTTCTAAATCTAATTTATTATTATATTTGTATTCTACTGAAAACCTACACCATTTTAGAAACCTTGCAAGATTGCCACCTGCCTTCTAAACAGGCGGTTCAAGGTTCGAATCCTTCTGCGATTGCGAGGGTTTCTGGTTCGAACCCTGTCTCGGTCACCTTATTAATTAAATGGTCACTGGTTTTCACTTCTACTTCGCTCAGTGTGACAGGTCAAGGTTATTATAGAATTCTTCGGTGTTCCTTGTTCGATTCCTTGAGGTAAACCATCTCAATTTATTCCTTGAATTTTCTATCCTATTATGGGCGCAGGATTCATAACCCTGAGGTCGTTCCTTGTTTCGTCCTTCGACTTCGCTTCAGGATGACACTTCCTCTCTGCCATTATTTTCCGGGGGCTAGAATCCCTCTTACTCCGCTTAATTACCCCAACATTTTTTCTAAATCAGCCATCGCTTCAAAACGTTTTTTGTCAATTGACTTAATATCTGCAATCAGGGTTTGCGGTTTTTCATACAGCACCTCATCATAGATAATTTCCTTGTAGCGGTTGATGCTGAGGTCGTAGTCGTTTGCTACAATGTCGGCTTTTGGTATAAGGAAGGATTTTTGGGTGCGGTCAGACCCTTCGACTGCGCTCAGAGTGACATTACTTGTGAACTTTTTCCAATCCAACAAAATGTTAGGGATATCACATTTGCCTCGTACTTCCTCTAAAACGCTTTCCGGGTTGGCGAAACATTGCTCGAATATTTCTTCGGAGAGCTGGGTGTTGCGTTTGTCGTCAAGG
>NZ_JAYWCK010000078.1:0-6850 GCF_043780635.1 Flavobacterium sp. | reverse complement strand
CGGATAAATGGAAAGCAATATACGAAGTTCTAAAAATAAAAAAGCACCCTTTTACCAAAAAATCCGTAGTACACAAACTGGAAAATAAAAATTATCAATATGCTATAAACAAAGGAAGTCCGGGATGATGAACTGCAACTTGGGTTAACCCTTGATTCGCATTCTCAATTAAAATTGTTCTCTTCTCGTCCCAGATTATTTCAAAACGAAAAAACCACCTAACTTTCGTTTGATGGTTTTATTAAAAAGCCGGCGGAGGGACTTCCCGATTTGCTTCGCTCGGGATATTCCGAAGCTTCGGGACTCGTCCCATTATTTTTCAAAATAAAAAAACCGCAAGCTATAAACTTACGGTTTTCGATTGAGCCGGCGGAGGGACTCGAACCCACGACCTGCTGATTACAAATCAGCTGCTCTAGCCAACTGAGCTACGCTGGCGACTCATTACTGTTGCAAATATAAGTCTGAATTTCAATTTTCCAAAAAAAATTAAACCTTTTTATTGACTTTTTTTACTGTAATTCGTTGATTTTAGCAATCAATTGATTAGCAGTTTGTTCCAATTCAACATTGATTTGTTTGAAGTGGGCTTTTTTATCTTCAACTTTTTTAGCGTTTACTTTTGTAATCAAAGTGTCAAAAGCTGCTATAGCTTCATCGATTAAAGCATTAGTTTCTGTTGTTGGTTTTCCTGTAGTAGAAATTTCAAACAAGTAAACCGCTTCAATAATATCTCCTAAAACGTAGTTGATGTCTTTTTTTAAATTCTTAACGTTTGCCATTTTATTTTTAATTTTAATTTGCGATTGCAAAAGTACATATAATCTTTCTATTACCGACTATGAAATATAAATTTCTAAAATCGAAGCTTTCCCATTGAGAATGAAAGAATTCAAGGCAGCAGGAATCAAAACAGTATCTCCCTTTTTATATTGAAATTTTGTATGGTTACTTTCTATTTCGAAATTACCGTCTACACACATATAAACCGTAAATGTTTTTCCGTTTTTATTCACTTCAACTTTTCCATCCAATGGAAGGAAATTAGTCTTGAAATAAGGGCAATCCAAAACAGCATTCGATTGATTTAAAGTTGTATTATAACTTTTTTTAGTCTCAATTTTATTGTAATTAATTGCTTCCAAAGCTAAATCAACGTGTAATTCCCTTGAATTTCCATGGCTATCAACTCGGTCAAAATCATACAAACGATAAGTAATGTCAGAAGTTTGTTGAATTTCGGCGATAACTAGTCCTGCTCCAATGGCATGAACGGTTCCGGTTTCCAAAAAGAAAACATCTCCCGTTTTAACTTTCACATCATCAAGAATAGAAAGCAGCGTTTTGTTTTTTAAATTTTCAAGATATTCATTCGCATTGGAATTCTCTTTAAATCCAACAATTATCCTTGCCTCTTTATCGGCTTGCATAACATACCACATTTCGGTTTTTCCAAAAGAATTATGTCGTTTTTTTGCCAACTCATCATTAGGATGCACTTGTATGGATAAATCTTCCCGAGCATCAAGATATTTGAAAAGTAGCGGAAATTGTTTTCCAAATCGTTTATAAACGTCTGTTCCTAATATGTCTTCCGGATTTGAATCAATTAATTCGTTGAGTGATTTTCCTGCCAGAATTCCATTAGAAACCACACTTACATCTCCTTCAACAGTAGATATTTCCCAACTTTCACCAGTAACTTTTGAGGTAATTGGTTTGTTTAGAACTGATTTCAACTTGGTTCCACCCCAAATTCTTTCTTTTAGAATGGGTTCAAACTGCAATGGGTATATATTAAATCTCATAATTTTACTAATTTTTTAATCATTTCTAATGCTCTCGGGATATGATTCGTCGCTACTAAGCTATCAAAAACCAATTGTATTATTCCATTTTTGTCCACTACATAAGTTACTCTACCGGGAAGCAAGCCAAATAAATTAGGTTTTACGCCAAAAAGGTTTCTAATTTTTTTATCCGAATCTGAAAGTAAAACAAAAGGTAACTTATATCTCTGAACAAATTTTTCGTGAGAAGCAATACTGTCACTGCTAATACCAATAACTTCGGCCCCCAAATCTTTAAAATCTTCGTATTGGTCTCGAAAACTACAAGCTTGTGCTGTGCAACCCGGCGTATTGTCTTTTGGATAAAAATATAATACAACTGGTTTTTTACCAATGATGGATTCGCTTTCAAAATCGTTGCCATCACTATCTTTTGCTGAAAAATTGGAGATCTTATCTCCCACATTTAGTCCCATTATTCTCCTTTATATGTTACAAAATTTCGCGGTGTTTCATATAAAACTACTTCTAAATCAAAATCCCGTTTTATTCTTTTTCTGATTTTATTCCAAATAACAACTACAATGTTTTCGGCAGTTGGATTTAGATTTTCAAATTCTGGAACATCAAGATTCAGATTTTTATGATCGAAAGGCTTTTCGACTTCTTCAAGAATTAAATCACTTAAATCCTTAATATCCATCACATAACCCGTTTCAGGATTAATTTTTCCCGTAACACTCACGATTAATTCATAGTTGTGCCCGTGAAAATTAGGATTATTGCATTTGCCAAAAACCGCATCATTTTGCTCGAAAGTCCAATCTTTTCGATACAATCGATGTGCGGCATTAAAATGGGCTTTTCTTGAAATGGTAACTCTCATTTTGAAGTTAGAGATTAGAGGTTAGAGGCTAGAAATCTTAAATTTTATGTTCTTCTAAAAAATGATAAAACTCATCAAAAATAATTTTAAACCAAATGGTGTAAATTTCTGGTTGAAACTGAATATCTTTTTGAACATCTTCGATACTCATCCATTTCCATTCTTCTACTTCTTCCTTATTTATTTTTGGCTCTTCATTATAATAGCCAATCATAACGTGATCGAGTTCGTGTTCAGTCAATCCATTATCAAAAGGTGCTTTATAAATAAAATGAAACAGTTCTTTCAAACCAGTTTTAAAACCCATTTCTTCAAATAACCTTCGACTTCCTGCCTGAATATTAGTTTCGCCTTCGCGCTGATGACTGCAACACGTATTCGTCCATAATAAAGGGGAATGGTATTTTTGACTGGCTCGTTGCTGGAGCATTATTTCATTTTTATCATTTAATACAAAAACTGAAAAAGCACGATGCAAAACTGCTTTTTCATGGGCTTCCAATTTAGGCATCAAACCTATTTGTTCATCCTTTTGATTTACTAATATTACGTTTTCTTCTTTCATATCTTTTTAAGCTTGTCAAAAATACAAAAAAAGAAATGGATTATGGGATTGTAGAAAGTTTGTGAAAAGTTTAACGAGCGTTTAATTACTGAATAGTTTAATTTTATACCCTGAAATATCGTCAGTCATAGCTTTGATTTTATTTTATTTAGCCACGAAAACAAAACGTTAAAAATTATCTAAAAATAATTCATTTGTAAAGTAAGCGACATTTTCATACTGAAACACCTTATACATTTGTTGTATAAAAAAATTTAAAAATGAAAACAAAAATCCAATTTCGAATCTTGCTATTCTTTGTCCCTTTATTCATGCTCCAAGCCTGTGGGCAAACAACAAAAAATCAAAACTTCACCCAAAAATCTTCAAGTATGGAAAATTCAATTAGTAAACCCGGAAACCCTTATTATTCAAATACCGACACTACGAAACTCAATATTACAGATGCTGAATGGAAAAAAGTACTACCCGCAGATTTGTACGCCGTTTCAAGAAATGCCGATACCGAAAGAGCTTTTACAGGAAAGCTTTGGAACTCTGATGCAAAAGGCACTTATTATTGTGCCGCTTGTGGCAATAAATTATTCAGATCCGACCAGAAATTTGCCAGTAGTTGCGGCTGGCCAAGCTTTTTTGAACAAGAAAACAAAAATAGCGTGGTTTACAAAGAAGACAATTCGTATGGAATGAAAAGAATTGAAGCACTTTGTGGCAGATGTGACGGTCATTTAGGACATCTTTTTGATGATGGACCTGCGCCAACAGGCAAAAGATATTGCATGAATTCAATAGCATTAGATTTTGTGCCGGATATAGTAATCACAGAAAATAAAAGCACAAGTAACTTAGAAACCATCACACTTGGTGGCGGATGTTACTGGTGTGTGGAAGCAGTTTACGAAAATTTAAAAGGTGTAAAATCAGTCGTTTCGGGATTTGCCGGAGGAAAAAATCCAAATCCAACTTATGAAGAAGTATGCACTGGAAGAACAGGCCATGCCGAAGTCGTGCAGATTACTTTTGACAAAACCGTTACTAATCTGGACGAAATTTTCAAGGTTTTCTTTACTGTACACGATCCGACTACTTTAAACCGTCAAGGGGCGGATGCAGGGACCCAATATCGTTCTGTAATTTTTTATGCAAACGAAGAACAAAAAAAAGAAGCCCATTCTATTATTGATCAATTAACTTCTGAAAAAGTATACAATAACCCTATAGTAACCACTTTGGAACCTTTAACCCAATTTTACAAAGCTGAGGATTATCATCAGAATTACTACGAAAACAATAAAAATCAACCCTATTGCCAGATGGTCATCCAACCAAAAATTGAAAAATTCGAAAAAATATTTAAAGACCGATTAAAAAAATAACAACAAAATTGATGATAAAAACCGGAAAGTGATTTTCGGTTTTTTTATATGTTGAAGGTTTTAAAATTTAGTAACTAATTCATATATTAGCTTTTGTAATAGATACGCGATATTTATTATATTTGATTTCCAAAAAGTTTGATTTTACCATCACAAAAACAAATCTCATCAAAATGAAAATAGCTCTTTTTTCCAATGAATTTCCACCCAATATATATGGTGGAGCTGGAGTACACATTGATTTTCTTAGCCAAGAATTAGCCAAATTAGGTAAAGTTGAAGTTCGTTGCTTTGGGGACCAATCTGTATATATTGATAATATGCACGTAAGCGGAATTAACTCTTCGCTTACTAAAATGGTTGATGAAAATAATCCGCACATCAAAATGTTTCATAACCTGAGTCGAAATGTAGAAATGTCCCAAGCCACACCAAAGGCTGATGTTATTCATTGCCATACTTGGTACACCCATCTCGCCGGGATTATGACTCGCGAATTACTGCAAGTGCCGCTAATCCTAACGACGCATAGTTTGGAAACCCATCGTCCTTGGAAAGTAGAACAATTAGGCAATGGTTATTTTCTTTCCCGTTGGATAGAGAATAGCGCTTATAATACTGCTGATGGAATTATTGCTGTAAGCGAACAAATGAAAGATGATGTCATCGAAGCTTATGGCGTCCATCCGGAAAAAGTTACCGTAATTCATAACGGAATTGATCCCGAATTTTACAAACCAACATTTGACAACAATTTGCTATTAGAATATGGCATAAATCCAAATATTCCTTTCGTGTTATTTGTGGGTCGCATCACGCGCCAAAAAGGAATTTCACAATTAATTGCTGCAGCGAAACATTTCAATAAAAACAGCCAAATTGTGCTTTGTGCCGGAGCCCCTGACACGAAAGAAATCGAGCTCGAAACTGAAGCCCTGATTGCCGATTTACGCAAAGAAAAAGAAGGCGTGATTTTAATCTCGGAAATGCTACCACGCGAAAAAATAAAAATATTGTATAGCCACGCCCGAGTGTTTGCCTGTCCTTCCTTATATGAACCTTTTGGCATCATCAACCTCGAAGCCATGGCTTGCGAAACTCCAGTTGTGGGAAGCCACGTAGGTGGTATTCCAGAAATTATTGTCGAAGGAGAATCAGGATATTTAGTGCCTCTTATAAGTGTTTCCAGAACCGATTTTAATCCGGCCAATCCAGAATTGTTCCAGAAAGCTTTTGCTGCCAAAATCAATATTTTATTAGACGACGAAGCCCTGGCAACCCGAATGGGAAAAGCTGGTCGAGAACGTGTTTTAAAAATATTCAGTTGGGAATCTATCGCCAAAACCACTTTTGATTATTACCAAACAGTGATTAATGGATTTGTGAAGGAGAAGGCTTGACATCAAAATTTTGCCCTAAATAAAAAAATATTTAAATTAAACAAATCAATTGAAATCCGAAGTCAGAAGACTTCGGATTCTTTTATTATCAACTCATGCTCCACTGAATTCCAGATTTAAAAATATATAATTTTTTAAACGATGAAAAAAATCACAATAATATTGATTGCATTGCTTTTTGCCATTACTAATCTTTGGTCACAAAAAAAACAAATTTGCATCATTAAAACTTCTTTGGGTGATATTACTGTGGAATTATATCCCAAAAAAGCTCCAATTACGGTTGCCAATTTTTTGAAATATGTAGATGCACATTTATATGACAACACCAGCTTTTTTCGTTCGGTAACTTTAAACAATCAAACAAAGGATTCCGTAAAAATTGAAGTAATTCAAGGTGGCGAAGTCGATTCAACAAAAGTTTTTGCAGCGATTCCTCTCGAAAGAACTTCAAAAACAGGTATCCTTCATAAAAACGGAGCTATTTCTATGGCGAGAGACATCCCTGATTCTGCCACTTGTAGTTTTTTTATTTGCATCAATGACCAGCCTTCTTTAGATTTTGGAGGTAAAAGAAACAAGGACGGACAAGGTTTTGCCGCTTTTGGGCAAGTTACCAAAGGAATGGATGTGGTCAAAAAAATTCAGCAACTTCATCCTGAACAGGATCAATATTTCAAACCCGAAGTGTTGATTTTGTCCATTAGACGGAAATAATAAAATAGCACAAAAACCGAGGGCACTGAAAAACATTGCTTATTTTGATTAGCGTTGTTTTCAGACAATAAAAAAGTACTTGTAACAGGATTTTAAAATCCTGTTACAAGCACTTT
>NZ_JAYWCK010000077.1:0-51639 GCF_043780635.1 Flavobacterium sp. | reverse complement strand
TATACTACATCTGGTATCAAAACTGGTCCAACGGCAAACTGTGTTACCGAAAAATTAGATTTGACCATCACTCCATCTTCTGATAATGTGACTATTGTTTCAGCTTGTGATAGTTATTTTTGGAATGGAACAACCTATACTACATCTGGTATCAAAACTGGTCCAACGGCAAACTGTGTTACCGAAAAATTAGATTTGACCATCACTCCATCATCGGATAATGTGACTACAGTTTCGGCTTGTAATAGTTATTTTTGGAATGGAACAACTTACACCACATCAGGTATTAAAACTGGGCCAACGTTAAACTGTATAACCGAGAAATTAGATTTAACTATCACTCCATCATCGGATAATGTGACTATTGTTTCTACTTGTGATAGTTATACTTGGAATGGAACAACCTACACTACATCTGGTATTAAAACTGGGCCAACTGCAAACTGTGTTACCGAAAAATTAGATTTGACAATAAATACAACTACTGCCCCAACAGGATTGGCATCACAAACATTTTGCAGCAGTGAAACGGTAAGTTTACTGAATGCAACAGGAACAGGAATTATCTGGTATGACGCTGCAACTTTGGGAGCAGTAGTGACTGGATCAACATTATTAGTTGACGGCACTACTTATTATGCTTCGCAAACAATCAGTGGTTGTGAGAGTTCAACAAGATTAGCGGTAACAGTAACTGCTGGTGGTTGTTTAGGTTTAGACAATTTTGACGCTGCAAATTTGCTATGGTATCCAAACCCAACCAAGGGAATATTGAATATCACTTATTCAAAAAATATCGAAGAAATAAGCGTGATTAATTTGTTGGGACAAACTTTGTTTACCAACAAAACAAAAGCAAACGAAGTTCATCTCGATTTATCGAAACTTTCAACGGATACATATTTTGTAAAAGTGGTTTCTGAAGGAAAATCGAAAATGATTAAAGTGATTAAACAATAGCTTACTTCTAGTTTTAATTCAACAAAAAGTCTCGCAATTGCAGGACTTTTTGTTTTATAAGCTAAATCATTTTTTTCTAAAACGGCATTTCGTTATCGTCGTCCTCATCATTATTCAAATTACTACCAAAAGCTTCATTTGGTGATGGAAGATTCTTAGTTTGAAATGGATTATCATCATGATTCATTTTGGAAGGTAAATCATCAAAACTACCGCTGTAATCTTCTAGATTGTCAAATTTACCCAAATTTCCAATAAACTTCAAGCGAACATTTTCAAGAGAACCATTTCTGTGCTTTGCAATAATAAATTCGGCTTGACCAGCTGAAGGAGTTTGCTCGTCATCATCCCATTCATCTATTTTATAATATTCTGGTCTATAGATAAACGACACAATATCTGCATCTTGTTCTATCGCTCCCGATTCCCGAAGGTCAGATAATAAAGGTCTTTTACTCGAACCACGAGTTTCTACTGCACGAGACAATTGGGATAAGGCAATTACGGGAATCGCTAACTCTTTGGCCAAAGCCTTTAAATTTCTTGAAATGGTAGAGATTTCTTGTTCTCTATTTCCACCACCTTTTCCGTTTCCTCCGGCAGTCATCAATTGTAAATAATCGACAATAATAATTTTTATTCCATGTTGCGAAACTAAACGTCTTGCTTTTGCTCTTAAATCAAAAATAGAAAGCGAAGGTGAATCATCTATAAAAAGCGGTGCTTTTTCTAAATCTTTAACTTTAGTATTCAATTGTGTCCATTCGTGTGTTTCCAATTTCCCTGTTCGAAGTTTTTCAGAAGATAATCCAGTTTCGGAAGAAATCAATCTTGTAATTAACTGAACAGATGACATTTCTAAAGAAAATAAGGCAACTGGCAATTTAGAATCTATCGCAATATTTCGAGCCATCGATAGAACAAAAGCAGTTTTTCCCATACCTGGTCTAGCTGCTATAATAATTAAATCGCTCGGTTGCCAACCAGAAGTAATGGCATCGAGTTTAGTAAAACCTGTTTCTACACCACTTAATCCCTTTTGGTTTCCAATTTCCTCAATTCGTTTTTTTGCTTGTAAAACTAAAGTCTGGGCAGTTTCAGAACTACGTTTTATATTCCCTTGGGTAACTTCATAAAGTTTAGATTCTGCTTTATCCAATAAATCGAAAACATCAGTAGTTTCATCATAGGAATCTTCGATAATATCCGAAGAAATCCGTATCAAACTACGCTGAATATATTTTTGGAGAATGATTCTGGAGTGGAATTCAATGTGTGCAGAAGAAGAAATTTTTTGTGTAAGTTGAATGAGGTAAAAATCACCTCCCGCCAAGTCTAATTTTGCATTTTTTCGCAACTGTGCCGAAACTGTTAATAAGTCAATAGGCTGTGTATCTGTAAACAGTTGAACGATAGCCTCAAAAATATATTTATGTCCTTCTTTATAAAAAGCATCAGGTTGTAGAATGTCAATTACCTCATCTACTCCTTTTTTATCAATCATCATCGCACCAAGCACAGCCTCTTCTAAGTCGATAACTTGTGGAGGTAGTTTGCCTTTTTCAAGGCTTATGATGTTTGTTCTTTCTGTTTTTATTGGGTTTATATTCCTGACGTTTTCCATAGAGCGAATGTAACGAAAATTAAAAAATTATTACCATTGAGTTATTACAAATAATTGTTAATAAACAATCTTTTTTTGTTAATAAGCCAAAAAAAATCCGAAACGATAAGGCTTCGGATTATTTAAAGATTTGTAGGATTTTACTCTTTGAATTCTCCCATGTTACAGTATTTATCCATTCTCTGGGCAACTAATTCTTGTGTTGATAAGTCTTTCAATTCATTGAATCCTTTCATAATATATTGCTCAACCGTTTTGAAAGCAGTTTCTCTGTCAAAATGAGCTCCTCCTAAAGGTTCTGGGATAATATCATCAACTAATTTTTGTTTTTTCATATCAGCTGAAGTCAGTTTTAAGGCTTCGGCCGCTTGTTCTTTATAATCCCAACTTTTCCAAAGGATAGAAGAACAAGATTCTGGAGAAATAACAGAATACCAAGTATTTTCCATCATATAAACTCTGTCTCCAACACCTATTCCTAATGCACCACCTGAAGCTCCTTCGCCAACAATGACAACAATAATAGGAACTTTTAAACGAACCATCTCGAATATATTTCTGGCAATTGCTTCTCCTTGTCCGCGTTCTTCTGCTTCAATTCCAGGAAAAGCACCCGGTGTGTCTATCAAAGATAAAACTGGAATACCAAATTTCTCTGCCATTTTCATCAATCGCAACGCTTTCCGATAACCTTCTGGATTTGCCATTCCAAAATTTCTATATTGACGCGTTTTGGTATTGTATCCTTTTTGCTGACCAATGATCATAAACGATTGTCCGCAAATTTTTCCTAAACCACCAATCATTGCCTTATCGTCTTTAAATCCTCTGTCGCCGTGAAGTTCCAGAAAAGTATCACCGCAAAGTGCTTTTACATGATCTAAAGTGTAGGGTCTATTAGGGTGTCTTGACAATTGAACCCGCTGCCAGGCGGTAAGATGTTTATAAATATGTCTTTTAGTCTCTTCGAGTTTTTTGTTGATTTGTTTACACGTATTTGTAACATCAACTTCTGATTCCTGTCCTATAACCAGACATTTATCCAGCTGGTCTTCAAGTTCTTTTATTGGAAGCTCAAAATCTAAATATTCCATGTGGTATATGAGTTTTTGTTTTTGATTTGAAATGCAAATATAAAATTTAAAATTATCAAAAACGTTTATTTCTTATCTTATTACAAATAAATTCACAGTAAAATTCAATGAAAATAATTATTCTTTATCCGTAAGATAATGCTTCAAAACAGCGTTCAGGATTACAGTAATAACTATTAAAATTGCTCCAATGTAAAATTCTGCACTCATTTTTTCTTTCCCTCCAATGATAAAAAAAGCTAAAATAATACCATAAACAGGCTCTAAACTAGTAGTTAACATAACAGTATATGGTGATAATTTTCGCATCACTTTTACTGAAGCTGTGAATGCATAAGCAGTACAAACCGAGGACAAAATAAATAGCAAAAGCCAATCATTAGAAGTCAGAATAAAGAATTCAACAGTAAATTTATTTTCGAATAAAAAGTAAATAGAAATAAAAAACACCCCTGCCAGAAATTCATAAAATGTGATAACAGACGGTTCATGTTTTTCGATTAATTTTCCATTCATAAGTGTAAATAAAACTCCAATTATTATGGAAGCTAGTGCGTACATCATTCCTTCGAAATAATTGATTTCGACTTGCAAAATCAGAGCAAGCCCAGCAATAATTACAAGTCCGAAAAGGACTTCGTACCAAAGCACTTTTCTTCCATAAAAAATAGGTTCGAGTATTGATGTGAAAAATGCTCCTAAAGAAAAAACGGATAATGTGATGGATACATTGGAAATATGAATGGCCTTGAAAAAAAATATCCAATGAACCGCTATTAATAATCCAACAAAAATCAATTTAAAAAATTCTTTTATCGGAATTCGAAATGATTGCTTTTTAAAGAGAATATAAAGGAATAAAAAAACACCTGCAAAAAGCATTCGATACCAAACCAAAGCATCCGCCTGAATTGAAATTAATGCTCCCAATATTGCTGTGAATCCCCAAATAAAAACAATTAAATGAAGATTTAAATAACTTGTTAATTTACCGTTTCGCATTTCGTAATAAAAAAATTGCCAAAATTCCGAAAACAATATTAGGAAACCAAACTGCTAATAAAGGTGGAAAACTTGATTTTTCGGCCAATGTTCCAAATATTTTATCAAAAAACACAAATGAGAAAGCCACTGCTATCCCAATTGCTAAACTCAATCCCATTCCTCCTCTTCGTTTCATTGATGAAACCGCAACGGCTATAATGGTAAGAATAAATGCCGAAACTGGAATACTATATTTTTTATATAAAACCACCATATACACATTGATATTTGAAGAACCTCGCTTTTTTTCCTTATCAATAAATTGGTTTAATTTACCTAGATTTAGTGTTTCAGCAATGTAAACTACAGGTGTTAAATCTTCTAAATCAAAATTAAATTTAGCATCCTTTTTGTCTACTTTTTCAATTTTATCATCTATTTCCCCTACAGTTCTTTTGACGTAATCATACATCGTATAGTTCTTGGTTTTGGGATTCCATTGTATCCTTGAGGCCGATATTTTATAATCTAGTTTATCCTTTTTGAACTTTTCATAGCTAAAATTATAAGCTGTTTTTGACACTACATCAAAACTATTGACATAGATATATTCATCATTGCTGACTTGTCTGTAAACGTCAGTATTATCGCCCCTCATTGCTTGTTTTCCGTCTCCTCTAAGATAAGTATACCTAAAATTATTGAATCCTTCGCTAGCTTTTGGAACAACAAAGAACCCCATTAACAAAATAAAAACAGAAATGATTGAAGCACCAATAATAAAAGGCCTTAAAAATCTGGTAAACGAAATTCCAGAACTTAAAATAGCAATGATTTCAGTATCATTGGCTAATTTTGAGGTAAACCAAATCACAGATAAAAACAAAAATATTGGAAATAATAAGTTGGTGAAATAGATGGTGAAATTAAAATAGTAAATCAATATTTCAGCAATTGGAATTTTGTTTTCAATCATTTTATTGATTTTTTCCGAAACATCAATTACGATTCCAATAGGTGCAAATAACAACAACATAACCGCAAAAGTGGTCAGGTATTTTTTTAGAATGTATTTGTCAATTATTTTCATTTATTGTTGATTCAGCTATACAAAATTACAATCTCTGGCTCATATTTCGAACCATCATTTCTTTCCAAGTTCTAAAATCTCCGGCTAAGATATGTTTTCTAGCCTCACGAACCAACCACATATAAAAACCAAGATTGTGTATCGTGGCAATTTGTTTTCCAAGGTATTCATTGGCAGCAAACAAATGTCGCAAATACGCTTTTGTATATTCTGTATCCACAAACGTATGTCCCATTTCGTCAACAGGCGAAAAATCATCTTCCCACTTTTTGTTTTTGATATTGATGGTTCCGTTTGCAGTAAACAACATTCCATTTCTGGCGTTTCGTGTTGGCATCACACAATCAAACATATCAATTCCCAAGGCAATATTTTCGAGAATATTTATTGGAGTTCCTACACCCATTAAGTATCGAGGTTTGTCTTCTGGAAGGATCTCACAAACAATCTCGGTCATAGCATACATTTCTTCGGCTGGTTCACCTACAGAAAGTCCGCCGATAGCATTTCCTTGCTGACCAGCATTGGCAATATATTCTGCTGATTGTTGACGTAAATCTTTGTATGTACTTCCCTGAACAATTGGGAAAAAAGTTTGGTCATAACCATATTTTGTAGGTACTTTTTCCAAATGGTTGATGCAGCGATCCAACCAGCGATGTGTCATTTTCATCGATTTTTGTGCATATCGATAATCACAAGGGTAAGGCGTACATTCGTCGAAAGCCATAATGATATCGGCTCCAATGGTCCGTTGAATTTCCATCACGTTTTCAGGAGTGAAAAAATGATAAGATCCATCGATATGCGATTTGAATTTTACTCCTTCTTCCTTAATTTTTCTGTTTGCCGAAAGCGAATACACTTGGTAACCGCCGGAATCAGTCAAAATATTCCTGTCCCAATTCATAAATTTGTGCAAACCGCCAGCTTTTTCAAGGATTTGAGTTTGTGGACGCAAGTATAAATGATAGGTATTCCCTAAGATAATATCTGGATTAATATCGTCTTTCAATTCCCGTTGATGCACTCCTTTTACCGAAGCAACCGTACCAACAGGCATAAAAATTGGGGTTTCAATAACACCGTGATCAGTAGTAATACTTCCTGCTCTGGCCTTAGTATGAAGATCTTTTTGTAATAAATCAAATTTCATAAATCATTTTTCAGTGCGCAAAGATAATTTATTTAAGATTTAGGAATTGGGATTTAGGATTTTATTTAACAAGTCCGTTTTAAATAAAAAAAGCGACCCTTGTAAGGCCGCTTTGAATGTTTTCACAACGGAATAATCCTTATTGTGAATTGCTTCAAAATTGTACTACAATAGTACAACAAAAGTTTTAATATTTGAATGAGGTTTACCGTAAAGCAGTTAATTTTCTTTTGATTAAATTTAGAGATTAATTTAGATAACGCGAAAAATCATTATAAAATATAGTTAGAAATGAAAAAAATATTAGGACTGGATTTAGGGACAAATAGTATTGGGTGGGCATTAACAAACAATGACTTCGACAATAAACTAGGAAATATTGAAGGATTAGGGAGCAGAATAATCCCTATGAGTCAAGATGTTTTGGGAAAATTTGACAGTGGAGTATCTATTTCGCAAACTGCTGAAAGAACAAAATACAGAGGAACAAGGAGATTAGTGCAACGCTTTTTATTAAGAAGAGAACGACTTCATAGAGTTTTGAATATCCTTGATTTTCTACCTAAACATTATTCTGAAGCAATCTATTTTGATACGAAGTTTGGGCAATTTAAACCCGGAAGAGAAGAAAAATTATCTTTTTATAAAAATGAAAGCGGTAAAAATCAATTTTTATTTTTGGAAAGCCACCAAGAAATGCTTTCTGAATTCAAATTAACACATCCTGATTTAAAACAAGTTCCTTATGATTGGACAATTTATTATTTGAGAAAAAAAGCATTAACCCAAAAAATATCCAAAGAAGAATTGGCTTGGATAGTATTAAATTTCAATCAAAAAAGAGGCTATTATCAATTGCGTGGAGAAGAACAAGAAGAGAACAAAAATAAATTAGAAGAGTTTCATTCCCTTACTGTTGTTGATGTAATTGAAAGAGAAAAAGGAAAGTCTGGTATATGGTATAACGTGATTCTTGAAAACGGTTGGATTTACAAACGTGAAAGCAAAATAGCATTATTTGACTGGGTTGGAAAGCAAAAGAATTTTATTGTTACGACCGAATTGAATGATGACGGAACTGTAAAACTTAATAAAGACAATGAAGAAAAAAGAAGTTTTAGATCTCCAAAAGAAGACGATTGGGGATTAAGAAAAATCAGAACTGAACAAACGATAAATCAAAGTGAAAAATCGGTTGGTTCTTTTATCTATGATGAACTTTTAAAAAACCCAAATCAAAAAATAAAAGGAGAATTAGTTCGAACTATTGAAAGAAAGTTTTACAAAGATGAACTGTCTAAAATTCTTAAAACCCAGATAGAATTTCATTCGGCTATTTTAATTGATAGAAATCTATACAAAATATGTATTGATGAATTGTATAAACATAATGATTCTCATAAAAACAACATCAAAGACAGAAGTTTTGAGTACTTGTTTTTGGATGATATTATTTTTTATCAACGTCCGCTTAAAAGTAAGACTTCGTTAATTAGCGATTGTAGTTTAGAATTTGTACCGATTAAAGATAAAAAAGGTGTTTTAGTAAAAGACGTTAATGGAAAGCAAATTGTAAAACCCTTGAAATGTATTGCAAAATCAAATCCTATTTTTCAAGAATTTAGATTGTTACAATTTGTAAAGAATCTTAAAATTTATAAAAAAGAAATCGTAAATGAAGTTGATGTTACCAATGATTATTTAAAATCAGAAGACGATTTGGTAGAATTATTTAATTGGCTAAATGACAAAGCTGAAATCAGTCAGAAACAATTTTTAGCGTATCCAAAATTCAAATTAAAAGAAGATAAAGATAAATTCAGATGGAATTTTGTAGAAGATAAAATTTATCCTTGTAACGAAACTAGAAATCAATTTTTGAATGCTATTACAAAAATAGATGTAGATAAATCTTTTTTTGATGCCAAAAACACCCAAGATCTATGGCATATTTTATATTCTGTTACTGATAAAACGGAATTATATTCAATAAATCCAGATACAGGAGTACAATCTGGAGCTCTTTCTACATTTGCTAAACGACATAATCTATCTAACGAATTCGTATTGAATTTTTCAAAAATAAAACCTTACAAAAAAGATTATGGTTCTTATTCTGAAAAAGCGATAAAAAAATTATTGACTTTAATGCGTTTTGGAAGTAATTGGAATGAAAACAATATCGATTCTAAAACATTGGCTAGAATTGACAAAATCCAAACAGGAGAATTTGATGAAAATATGAGAAATCAAGTTAGATTCAAAGCTATTGATTTACATAAAATTAAAGATTTTCAAGGTTTGCCTTTGTGGCTTGCTTCATACATTATTTATGATAGACATAGCGAATCTAGCGATATTTCCAAATGGAAAACTCCAGCGGATATTGAACACTTTTTGAAACACGACTTTAAACAACATTCACTCCGAAATCCAATTGTAGAACAAGTAATTACAGAAACTTTACGAGTTGTAAAAGATATTTGGCAACATTACGGAGAAGGAAAAGAAAATTTCTTCGACGAAATCCATATCGAATTAGGTCGTGAAATGAAGAATGACAAAGCCACTCGTGAAAGAATGACTAAAAAAATATCAGAAAACGAAAATACAAACTTGCGAATTAAAGCCATTTTAACGGAATTGAAAAATGATGGAATTAATGATGTCCGTCCTTATTCGCCAAGTCAGCAAGAAATTCTGAAAATTTATGAGGAAGGCGTTTATAGTAGTGAAATTAAAAAAGAAAAGTTAGAGGAAATTGATAAAATCAGAAAAAATGCAAAACCCACAACTTCTGAAATTATCAAATACAAACTTTGGTTGGAACAAGGTTATATTTCACCATATACAGGAAAACTAATACCGCTAAGTGATTTATTTACCACAAAATATCAAATCGAACATATTATTCCACAATCAAGATTATTTGATGACTCCTTATCTAATAAAGTTATTTGTGAATCTGAAGTGAATGAGTTGAAAGGAAATATGACTGCAATGGAATTCATCATAAAAAAAGGAACTACAATTGTAACTTTAACAGGCGGAAAATCTGTTGAAATATTTACTAAAGAAGCCTATAACCAACACATAACTGCTTATTACAGCAAAAATAAAAACAAGCAAAAAAGATTATTGACCGAAGAAATTCCCGAAAAGTTTATCGAAAGACAATTGAATGATACTAAATACATCAGTAAAATTGTAAAAAATATTTTAAGCAAAATAGTTCGAGAAGACGACGAACAAGAAGTCACTTCAAAACATATTGTTTCCTTGAATGGATCTATAACATCAAGAATGAAACAAGATTGGGGCTTAAATGATGTTTGGAACAACATAATTACACCACGTTTTGAACGCTTAAATGCCATTACTAATTCTAGCGATTTTGGAAAATTAGAATTGAAAGTAGATGAATTTGGAAATAGAGGCAAACAAGTTTTTCAAACCACTGTGCCAGATGCAATTGCAAAAGGATTCACTAAAAAAAGAATTGACCATCGCCATCACGCTTTAGACGCTTTGGTAATTGCTTGTGTAAATAGAACACACATCAACTATTTGAACAATCTAAATGCTAAAGATGATGATGACAAATCAGTCAAACACGAATTAAGAAACAAACTTTGTTTTAAAACCAAACCTGATGCAAATGGGAATTACAAATGGGAATTTTACAAACCTTGGAATAATTTTACAAAAAATGCAGAAGATGTATTGAATCAAACCATTATCAGTTTCAAGCAAAACACTCGAGTTATCAATAAAACGGTAAACAAATATCAAGTTTGGAAAGAGGAAGATGGTGCAATGAAAAAAGTTACCGTTAAACAAACAAAAGGAGATAATTGGGCAATTAGAAAACCTATGCACGCAGAAACGGTAAGCGGAAAAGTGTTTTTAAAGCGAATCAAACAAAGTCATATTACCATTGTAAATGCAATTGAGCAAATAGAATTGATTGTTGATAAGGACGTTAAAAAGCAACTGACAGCAAAAATTAAACAATATCCTAACAATCCTGAGGGATTAAAAAAATACATCAAAGCTTTTCCTGTAATGATTAATGCAAAGGCAATTGACAAAGTTCAGATTTATGAAACCATACAAGCAACTGCAACTCGAAAAACACTCGATATTACTTTTGATGAAAAAAGAATTGAGAAAATAACAGATACTGGAATTCAACAAATTCTTTTGAATCATTTGAAACAAGAAATATATCAAAATGCGATTGATGAAAATGGCAAAAAAATCCCAGCTTACGAAGTTGCTTTTTCTGAAAATGGAATAGATCAATTAAATAAAAATATTACAGCACTAAATAATGGCAAAAAACATCAACCAATTAAAAAGGTTAGAGTTTTTGAGGAAGGTGGTAAATTTAGTTTAGGTCAAACTGGTAACAAAGCTGATAAATATGTTGAAACCGCAAAAGGAACAAACTTATTCTTCGCAATTTATCAAGATGAAAATGGGAAACGAAACTATAAAACCATTCCTTTCAATGAAGTAATTGAAAGACAAAAACAAGGATTAAGTTCTGCTTTAGAAATAGATGAAAACGGAAATCGTCTTTTATTTACTCTTTCTCCAAATGATTTAGTTTATGTACCAACAGAAGATGAAAAAGAAAACTTAACGTTACTTAATTTGGATAAACTATCAAAAGAGCAAGTTCAAAGGGTTTTTAAAATGGTAAGCTTTTCTGGAATTCAAGCTTTTTTTGTCTCAAACAATATTGCTACATCAATTGTCGACAAAATGGAATTTTCAGCTTTAAATAAAATGGAAAAATCTACAGATGGATTAATGATAAAATCTTTGTGTCTAAAACTAGAAGTTGATAGACTTGGAAAAATTAAAAGAATCATCATATGATAAAAAGAACCCTTTTCTTCGGTAATCCCGCTTATTTGAGTACCAAAAATGAGCAAATAGTCATCTCTTATCCCGACAAGGAACAAGAAACCAAAACTGTGGCAATCGAAGATATTGGCGTTATAGTCTTGGAAAACCAACAAATCACGATTACCAATGGTTTACTGGAAAAACTGACCAATAACAATGTAGCATTAATCAATTGTGACCAGTACCATTTACCAATTGGTTTACTAATGCCACTCAACGGACATACCGAACAAACGGAGCGTTTTAAAAACCAGATTAATGCTTCGGTTCCACTAAAAAAGAATTTGTGGCAGCAAACCATTAGTTCCAAAATCTTAAACCAAGCTGGACTGCTCAAAGAAAAAGGAATCCCGTGCCGAAAAATGGAGCTTTGGGCAAAAGAAGTGACATCAGGAGATGCGCTCAATCACGAATCGAGAGCAGCTGTTTTTTATTGGCAAAACCTCATCCCAATAGAAAATTTCACTAGAGGACAAAAAGGAATTCCTCCAAACAATTTATTGAATTATGGTTATGCCATTTTGAGAGCCATTACGGCACGAGCTATTGTCAGTTCGGGGATGTTGCCCACTTTAGGAATATTCCACCGCAACAAATACAATGCCTATTGCCTTGCTGATGATATAATGGAGCCGTATCGTCCTTATGTGGATTTAATTGTTTGCCATATTATGGAAACCGAAGATAGTTATGATGAATTGACTATCGAAATAAAAAAACAATTGCTGAACATTGCTACTATTGATGTATTTATTGACGGAAAAAACAGTCCGTTGATGGTGGCAATGAGTCGAACTACAAATTCATTACACGAATGTTTTGAAGGAACAGCAAGGAAAATTTTATACCCTGTTTATGTATGACGAACATTACACGCGTTTAAACCAATATAGAAGTTTGTGGATATTAGTCTTTTTTGATCTGCCCACCGAAACACGTAAAGAGCGTAAAATTGCTAGTGGATTTCGCAAGAAATTATTAGACGATGGCTTTTCTATGTTTCAATTCTCCATCTATATGCGTTTTTGTGCCAGTCGAGAAAATGCTGAAGTCCACACCAAAAGAATAAAAAATAACCTACCCGAACACGGCAAAATTGGTGTGATGCAAATTACCGACAAACAATTTGGGATGATGGAACTTTTTTATGGCAAAAAACAAGTAGAAACTGACAAACCTTCGCAACAATTAGAGTTGTTTTAAAGTTTCTAGGATTAGAAAAAACACTAACTTCCTTTCATCCAACGAAGAAGCATTACTCTTTTTAATTTCAAAATAAGCTCATAACTACCAACATATCAAACGATTGAATCGCAGTATGTTGGGAATTATAAGCTAAAATACAATTTTGAAAGCAATTCACAACGAAAAATCGTTGCAATAAAATCGGAAGGGCGATTTTTCGTTGTGAATTGGATGTTTAAGACTGTGAAAAATAAATTTTGCTAAAATTATGTAACAAAACTTCAGTTTGGAATGATTCTACAAAATTGGCACAATTCAAAAGCAACAGTACCTATCTCTTCAAAATCTCCCCAATCTTTAACGCACATTTCTCCCCATCAATTGCTGCAGAGATAATACCTCCAGCATAACCAGCACCTTCTCCGCAAGGATACAAACCTTTTATGTGAACGTGTTCTAATGTTTCTGAATCTCTGGGAATACGCACTGGCGAAGAAGTTCGAGATTCTGGTGCGTGAAGAATAGCCTCATTTGTCAAAAAACCTCGCATTGATTTTCCAAATTCTACGAAACCCTCTCTTAATATTTGGGTAAGAAATCCTGGAAAAACTTGTCCCATTTCTACCGAAGTGGTTCCTGGAACATAAGACGTTTTTGGAATATTGTAAGAAACTTTATTTTGGGTGAAATCGACCATTTTTTGAGCAGGAACTTTTTGCGTCGCTCCTGCCAAATACCAGGCTTTTTGCTCGATACTTTTTTGAAATTCCATTCCTGCCAAAGCACCAAATTTGGCAAACGGCTTGAAATCCTCCAGTTTTAATTCGATTACAATTCCAGAATTGGCGGTAGCCTGATCCCGTTTTGATGGTGACCAACCATTCGTCACTACTTCGCCAGGACTTGTCGCACAAGGCGCAATTACACCACCAGGACACATACAGAAAGAATACATTCCGCGTCCACCCACCTGTTTCACAATAGAATACGGAGATGGCGGCAAATGCTCTCCTCGATAATCACAACTGTACTGAATGCTGTCGATCAAAGATTGTGGATGTTCGGCTCGAACTCCCAAAGCGAAAGCCTTTGCTTCGATAAAAATTTGTTTTTTGTCGAGTAATTCAAAAATATCGCGCGCTGAATGTCCTGTTGCCAAAATTATTTTGTTGGCAAGAATAGTGTCACCATTTTTGGTAACAATTCCTTGCACTTCATTGTTTTTTACGATAATATCGGTCAATCGGGTTTCAAAAAGAACTTTGCCTCCCATTTCGATTATTTTCTCTCTAATATCCTGGATAATTTGAGGTAATTTATTAGTTCCAATGTGGGGATGGGCATCGACCAGAATATCGTGTGAGGCACCAAAAGCGACGAATAACTCTAAAATTCGGGTAACATCACCACGTTTTTTTGAACGCGTATATAACTTTCCATCCGAATAGGTTCCTGCTCCACCTTCGCCAAAACAATAATTTGAATCTTCATCAACAATATGATCCACATTGATGGCCTTCAAATCCCGGCGACGCCCTTTTACATCTTTTCCACGTTCGATTATTATTGGTTTTAAGCCCAATTCTATTAATTGCAAAGCGGCAAATAATCCTGCCGGACCAGCACCAACAATGATTATTTCTTGCGCATTGGAAACATTCTTATAATCCGGAATCAGAATTTTGTTTTCTTGAAAAGGTTCTCCAACCAAATAAATAGCAACTTTCAAATTAAATTTCACAGCTTTCTGTCGCGCATCAATTGAACGTTTAAGTATGGAAATATGCTGAATTTCATTTGGAGAAACCTTTATCTGCTTGGACAAATAATCTTTCAGCAAATTTTCATTTGAGGCTATTTCTGGAGAAACTTGAAGAAGAAGTTCACGAGGCATAAGTTGAATTTTGACAAAAATAGTAATTTGAAAATTGTTATTGTAATTTTGCAACTCAACAACAAAGAAAAGTTCAAAATGTCTAGACAAATAAAATTAATATGGGATTTTCGTGGTCAGGCTTCGGCAAAAACGGCTGAACATCACGAAATTCATTTGAAGGAATATATTCATGCCGAAAAATTATCACCAAATATCACTGGTTTTGAAATCTTTAGCGAAATGTATGCAATTGCTTTTATGGTCGTAACAGACGGGAATATGATTCAAGTAAGAGATGCTTTGAAACCACATCGAGGTGAATTGGTTGAGTAATTTCAGTATTCATTCGCAGTTTCCAGTTATCAGCTGAGAATGAATACTCCGAATGCAAACTACTTAATTCGCTACTTCACTTATAAATTTTATACGCATTAGGCGTAATTCTTCAAGGTCATAATCACCTTCAAATTCTTTCAAAGCATTTTCAATATTATCTGAATGCGATTCCATAAAATAATCGTGAATTTCTTCTTGTTGGTCGTCATCCAGCATTTCATCAATCCAATATTTGATATTCAGCTTCGTCCCCGAATTCACGATTTGTTCCATTTCAGAAATCAATGCATCCATAGTCAATCCCTTAGAAGAAGCAATATCATTTAGTGGTAATTTCCTGTCTATATTCTGAATGATATACAGTTTGTTAACTGAATTAACTCCTGTTGATTTAACAACCAAATCATCTGGTCGAATAATATCATTTTCTTCTACATAATGACTGATCAATTCAATAAATTCCTTGCCGTATTTCCTTGCTTTTCCTTCTCCAACACCGTGAGTATTTATTAACTCATCAATACTCATTGGGTATTTCAAGGCCATATCTTCTAACGATGGATCTTGAAATACCACAAAAGGAGGAACACCTAATCTCTTCGCTGTTTTTTTACGCAGGTCGCGCAACATGCCCATCAAAACTTCATCAGCGACTCCGGTTGATTTTGCTGCAGTTACAATAGCTTCGTCTTCGGTTTCATTGTATTCGTGATCTTCTGACATCATAAAGGAAACTGTTTTTTTGATAAAATCCAGTCCTTTTTTCGTGATTTTTACGACACCATAAGTTTCTATATCTTTTGATAATAAACCATCAACTAATACTTGTCGCAATAAAGCCATCCAATATTTTTCGTCATGATCAGAACCGGTACCAAAAAAGGTTTGGCTATCAGTTCTATGCGCTTTAATGACTGCGTTTACTCGACCAACCAGTGTAAAAACAACTTCTTTGGATTTATAGATATGTTTAGTATCACGAATCACTTCGAGTAATTTAACTACTTGATCTTTAGCTTCAATCTTAACTTTTGGATTGCGAACATTGTCATCCATATCGCCACCTTCTCCAGTTTCGTTATCAAATTCCTCACCAAAATAATGCAAAAGAAATTTTCTTCTTGACATTGAAGTTTCAGCATAAGCCACCACTTCCTGCAATAATGCGAAACCTATTTCCTGCTCAGCAACGGGTTTCCCTGATAAGAATTTTTCAAGTTTTTCAACATCTTTATAAGAATAATAAGCTAAACAATGTCCTTCACCTCCATCACGACCTGCCCGTCCCGTTTCTTGGTAATAACTTTCCAATGATTTTGGAATATCGTGATGAATCACAAAACGCACATCGGGTTTGTCTATTCCCATACCGAAAGCAATCGTTGCAACGACCACATCTACATCTTCCATAAGAAACATGTCCTGATGTTTGGCACGTGTTTTAGCATCTAAACCCGCATGATAAGGAACTGCGCTTATTCCGTTTACTTGTAAAACTTCGGCTATAGCCTCAACTTTTTTACGACTTAGACAATAAATAATTCCTGATTTTCCTTTGTGTAGTTTTATAAAACGAATAATATCTGATTCGATATTTTTAGTTTTGGTACGTACTTCATAATATAAATTAGGCCTGTTAAAGGAAGCCTTATAAGTTGTTGCGTCAACCATATCTAGGTTTTTCAGGATATCTTCCTGAACTTTTGGGGTGGCTGTTGCTGTAAGTCCTATAACGGGAATATCTCCTAATTGCTTGATAATATGTTTAAGATTTCTATATTCAGGTCTAAAATCGTGACCCCATTCCGAGATGCAATGCGCTTCGTCAATGGCAACAAATGAAATAGGTACAGTTTGAAGAAAAGTTATATATTCTTCCTTAGTCAAGGATTCCGGAGCTACATATAAAAGTTTTGTCAAACCTGACGAAATATCTTTTTTGACTTGAGCAATCTCAGTTTTGGTAAGTGATGAGTTCAAAACATGTGCAACCCCATTTTCAGAAGACAAACTTCTAATGGCATCGACTTGATTTTTCATTAAGGCTATTAAAGGAGAAACAACGATGGCTGTTCCCTCTTGAACTAAAGCAGGCAATTGATAACATAGTGACTTACCACCGCCTGTAGGCATAATCACAAAAGTATTTTCTTTATTAAGAATACTATTTATAACTTGTTCCTGTAAACCTTTGAATTGGCTGAAGCCAAAATACTTCTTTAATTCTTTGTGGATATCAATTTCGTTTGAATTCATTCTTTATTAATGGTATTTTATCTAAATTTGCGACACATAAAGATACTACTTTCTTTTACACATACAAATATTTATAATAATTCTATTTTGGACACAAAAGAAAATATATTGATTTTGGCAAAAAAAACCATTCTTTCAGAGAGTGAATCTATTGCAAAACTAATTGATTTTATTGACATTAACTTCGCAGAAGCAACTCAAATCCTTTTTAATTCCAAAGGAAGATTGATAGTCACGGGAATTGGAAAAAGTGCGATTATAGCTCAAAAAATGGTTGCTACATTCAATTCTACTGGAACTCCATCACTTTTTTTGCATGCTTCTGAAGCTATTCACGGTGATTTAGGCATGGTACAACCCGATGATGTTGTCATTTGTATTTCAAAAAGTGGCAATAGTCCCGAAATAAAAATTCTTATTCCTATATTGAAACGATTTGGAAATAAATTAATTGCTATAACGGGAAATATAACTTCTTTTTTGGCGAAAGAATCCCATTATATTTTAAATACTACTGTTGATGCTGAATCTTGCCCACTTAATCTAGCGCCAACAAATAGCACCACAGCACAGCTAGTTATGGGTGATGCGCTTGCAGTATGTTTAATGGAATTGAGAAATTTCACTCCAGAAGATTTTGCAAAATATCATCCTGGCGGTTCCCTCGGCAAAAAATTATTGCTGCGCGTAAGCAATATGCTCGATGAAACTCATAAACCTAGTGTTACACCAAATTCAAGCATTAAAGAAGTTATTTTTGAAATTTCAGCAAAGCGTCTTGGTGTTACAGCTGTAATTGAAAACGAAAAAGTGTTAGGAATTATTACTGATGGAGACATTAGAAGAATGCTAAACGAAAATGATAGTTTTACTCATTTGACGGCCAAAGATATTATGACAAAAAATCCAAAAATGATACAATCAACCACTATGGTTGCCGAAGCATTAAATATTCTTGAAGATTTCTCCATCACTCAATTGGTTGTTGTTGATAATGGTGAATACAAAGGCGTAATTCATTTACATGACATTTTAAAAGAAGGAATTGTATAATGGAGAAAAAGCAACTTAAAGAAATGTCGTTTTTAGATCATCTTGAGGAATTAAGATGGTTATTGGTTCGAAGTTCTGCAGCAGTAATAATAATGGCCTTCCTTACTTATTTTATAAGTGATTATTTGTTCGATGTCATCATTTTTGGACCAACACGTCCATCCTTTTTTACCTATCGTTTATTTTGTGATTTATCGCATCAATTAAATTTTGGCGAAAGTATTTGTATTGAAGAATTGCCTTTTATTATTCAAAATACCGAAATGGAAGGTCAGGTAAATATGTTTGTTTGGATGTGTATTTTGGCGGGTTTTATTTTGGCTTTTCCTTATATTTTATGGCAGATTTGGAGTTTTATCAGCCCAGCTTTATATGAAAAGGAAAGAAAAAATGCTAAAGTATTTATCTTTATTTCCTCAATTCTTTTCTTCTTAGGCGTACTTTTTGGCTATTATATAGTCATCCCAATGTCAGTAAATTTTGTGGCAACTTTTACAGTCAGTGAAATGGTCAAAAACCAATTTACTTTGGATTCTTATATTGGAATGTTTAAAACATCCGTTTTAGCAGGAGGAATATTTTTTGAATTACCAATAATAATGTATTTCTTGACAAAACTAGGATTAGTAACTCCCGATTTTTTACGAAAATACCGAAGATATGCCATTGTAATTGTTCTAATAGTTGCAGCAATTGTTACGCCACCTGATGTGGTGAGCCAAACTATTGTTGCCATTCCGATGCTGATTATTTTTGAATTAAGCGTAATTATCTCTTCCATTGTTTATAAAAGAAAAATAAAAAATGAGCAACTTAGTTAAAGAATTCAATGACTATCGTTCTAAAATGAACGAAAAATTATTGGCCGACAATAATAAAATCGTAAAAAGAATTTTCAATCTTGACACCAATGCTTATGCTGCGGGAGCACTTGATGTAAAAACCAAAGAATTGCTAGGTTTAGTGGCTTCGGCGGTTTTGCGTTGTGATGATTGTGTAAAATACCATTTGGAAAATTGCCATAAAGAAGGCATTTCAAAAGAGGAAATGATGGAAGCAATGGGAATTGCAACGCTTGTAGGCGGAACTATTGTTGTTCCTCATTTGCGCAGAGCTTATGAGTTTTGGGAAGAATTGGAAAATAATTAATAATTTTTAAATGGTGAATTTGGTAATTTGTTTATTCGTTAATTTATCGAATACACAAATACACAAATACACAAATAACCTTTTTTAGAATGAAGTTAAGAGCCGAACATTTAGTTAAAACATATAAAGGACGAAGTGTTGTTAAAGGCATTTCTGTAGAGGTAAACCAAGGCGAAATTGTGGGACTTTTGGGTCCAAATGGTGCCGGAAAAACCACTTCATTTTATATGATTGTAGGATTGGTAAAACCAAATATGGGCAATATCTATCTTGATGATTTGGATATCACCCATTTTCCAATGTACAAAAGAGCTCAACAAGGTATTGGGTATTTGGCTCAGGAAGCCTCAGTTTTTAGAAAATTAAGTGTCGAAGATAACATTTTGAGTGTTTTGCAATTGACAAAACTTTCAAAGGAAGAGCAGGAAGCAAAAATGGAAAGCCTGATTGACGAGTTTGGTTTGCAACACATTCGCACCAATCGTGGCGATTTGCTTTCAGGTGGAGAACGTCGTCGTACTGAAATTGCTCGTTGTCTTGCCACAGATCCAAAATTTATTCTTCTTGATGAACCTTTTGCAGGAGTTGATCCCGTTGCAGTAGAAGATATTCAGCGCATCGTGGCACAACTAAAAAATAAAAATATCGGAATCCTGATTACGGATCACAATGTTCAGGAAACTCTAGCGATTACTGACAAGACATATCTTATGTTTGAAGGAGGCATTTTAAAAGAAGGCAAACCAGAAGAATTGGTCGTAGATGAAATGGTACGTCGGGTATATTTAGGACAGAATTTTGAATTGAGAAAGAAAAAATTAGAGTTTTAAAAAATTAAAATTTTAAAAATGGAAAATCAAGAAAAACCAAGTCAGGAAACAAAAGAAAAATGGAACCAAGACCCAAACAACTGGATCTGGGGAATTTTTTATTACAACAAAGAAGACAAACGCTTAATGCCTCCAAAAAGAATCCCTTTTATGGGTTGGACTGTAAACTTTGCCAATAGAAATTCAGTATTTCTATTCGTTTTTATAATGCTGCTTATTATACTATTTATTATATTTATGATTGAATTCAAAAAATAATTACTCAATAGTTATAAATCTCAACTGCTCTACATCGCCATTGTAAATATTAACATCTACATTGCCTTTAATCCCTGATACAGAAGCTTTTTCGGTGAATTGCCAAAAAAGCCAATCTTCCCCTATTTTCTCGCGATAAAAATTATAATTGGCAATCCAAAAAAGATAATTACTAAATTCTTCCTTCAAAAAATCATCATAATATTTCTCGCTGGTATAA
Organism: Flavobacterium sp.; assembly: GCF_043780635.1. Taxonomy (GTDB): domain Bacteria; phylum Bacteroidota; class Bacteroidia; order Flavobacteriales; family Flavobacteriaceae; genus Flavobacterium. The sequence continues at coordinate 30,651 of NZ_JAYWCK010000077.1, read as the reverse complement.
ATAATAGGTTTCACTTTATAATGTGTTTCAATAGCTTTTAGCCATCGCTTCAACCCTACTTTCAAACTATCTATAGATTGACCTTTGGGAAGTTTCTCTATATCTAAAACTGGTGGCAAATCTCCTTTTCGCAACTGAACTGATTTAATAAAAAGTTTTGCTTGTTCCAATGAGTTTTCGTTGGGACGATAATAGTGATAAGCGCCACGAATCATCTTGCTTTTTTTGGCACCAATCCAATTAGTTGTAAATTGCCGGTCTTCTCTATCGTTTCCAGCAGTGGCACGAATAAAAACAAACTCTAGCGGGTAATCGTTTTCTATGTTTTCGACCAAAGTCCAGTCGATTTTTCCCTGAAATTCAGAAACATCAATTCCAATTGCTTTTCCTTGGTGGTTTTCTAGAACTTGGTAATTTCGCACATCCGAAATGCGTTTAGCTTCGGCTTGTTCGTACTTTAATTTATAGGATTTAAAACCTAGATAATACAGCAATCCATTTCGATAATGATAGCCAATTCCTAAAAACAGAAAAATTAAAAAACCAATTATCGAAAAACGCAACAGTTTTCCAGAGAATAAAGAACCTTTCTTTCGAGGTTTTCGTCTGATTGTGGATCTGCTTCTGACCGCTTTCCGTTTCATTAAAAAACTACTTTTTCAGGAACTTGTTATTGACAACCGACAATAAAACGTAAGTAATGATAATCAGCGGAATGCCCAAGTATTGGAAGAAACCCAACAAAAATAATGATAAAGTCAAAAAGATAATTTGAAGCGCATTTTTCTTAAAAGTAAAATCTTTTATTTTTAAAGAAAATAACGGAATTTCTGCATTTAGAATATAGGCGCTGAATAAAGTAATAGCCAACAAAGCCCATTGATTAGACAAAATTTCAAATACAATTAACGAATCCGAATGTTTTAATACCAAAGGCAAACTTAATATAAACAAAGCATTTGCTGGTGTTGGCAAACCAATAAAAGAATCGGTTTGGCGTGTGTCAATGTTGAAATTTGCCAGACGATAACAAGATCCCAAAGTAATAATAAATCCTAAATACGGTAATATCCCTTGATGAGAGAATTCATCATAGTCCCCAGAAAGTAAATTAAACATTACATATCCAGGAACGACACCGCTGGTAACCATATCTGCCAAAGAATCCAATTGTAAACCCAGCGGACTAGAAACTTTGAATAATCTGGCAAAAAAACCATCAAAAAAGTCTAAAAAAATTCCGAGACAGACAAAAAAGAAAGCCATTTCAAAATTCAATTCAGCGGCAAAAACTAAGGCAATACAGCCCGAAAAAAGATTGAGAAGCGTAATTAAATTTGGAACGTGTTTTTTAATGTTCATTATTGTTTGAATTAGATTATCAAAGTTCACAAATTTAATATAATAAGTGATGGAGAAGTGCGTTTTTAATAGAGTTTTTTTAACAGCGAGTTCATTGGTAGTTTTATTTATCCAAAGGAAGGAATAAGCTCAGTAAAAAATTATATTTTTGGGAAAAATTAAACAGGCCTCATATCTGCAAAATAATCAATGTTGAAAAAAATTCTATTCTTCTTCCTCCTTTTGCTTTACGCAAGTACGTATGCGCAAACCGTCAGAAAGTATTCGAACGAGTTTATGAATATTGGTGTCGATGCTGCTGCCTTGGGAATGGCAAATGCAATGACTGCAAGCACCAGCGACGTAAATTCTGGTTATTGGAATCCCGCAGGATTGGTTCATCTTGAAGACCATCAATTGTCATTGATGCATGCCAATTATTTTGCCAATATTGCCCAATACGACTATATCGCTTATGCAAATACCATTGATGATGATAGTGCTTGGGGGATTTCTTTAATCCGTTTTGGTGTTGATGACATCATGAATACAACCGAATTAATCGACAGCCAGGGTAATATTGACTACAATCGAATCAGCCTCTTTTCCACAGCAGATTATGGCGTTACCTTTTCATATGCTCGAAAACTGCAAGTTCCAGGATTTCAATATGGTGTAAATGCCAAAGTGATTCGCAGAATTATCGGAAAGTTTGCCGGTTCTTGGGGTTTTGGATTTGATGCCGGATTGCAATTCGAAAAAAATGACTGGCAATTTGGCTTGATGGTCCGCGACATTACTACTACATATAATGTTTGGAGTATTGACGAAGCCGAATACAAGAAAATTGCCAATGCTATTCCGGGACAAAATCAGGAATTACCAGAAAGCACTGAGATTACAGCTCCGAAAGTACAATTAGGACTGTCCAAAAAATTTATTGTTCGTTATGATTACAGCATTTTGGCTGCAGCCAATATTAATATGCAATTTGCCCAAACCAACGATATAATTTCGACAGATTTTGTGAGTATTGATCCAGCTTTGGGATTTGAGTTTGGTTATACCGACTTAGTTTTCTTACGTGTTGGTGTTGGGAATTTTCAAAACATACAACAAATTGATAACTCAGAAAAAGTAGGTTTTCAGCCTAATATTGGTTTGGGATTTAAATACAAAGGCATCCAAATTGATTATGCCCTGACCAATTTAGGAAATCAAAGTGCAGCCTTGTATTCAAATATCTTTTCGGTAAAAGTAGATTTAGGCCTTTTTAGAAATTAATTTATTCTTTTAATATATCCATAAATGAATTCATCATTATTCAAAAAAATATTTTGTTTTGCTTTGTTGATTAGTTCAATGAGCAGCTTTGGACAGAACAGAATATTGTCAAAAAACGCTCGAGTAAGCATTATCACTTGTGAAACAGGCAATGAATCCTATTCGCTTTTTGGACATACTGCGATAAGGATTACCGACTTGGAAAATAATTTGGATCTTGTTTATAATTATGGTGCTTTTGATTTTGCCACACCTAATTTTGTTGCAAAATTTGCCAAAGGGGATTTACAATATTTTGCAGTTGTTAATGCCTATTCTGACTTTATGACCCAATATACCTATGAGCAAAGGAGTGTTTATGAACAGAAATTGAATGTTCCGCTGATTTACAAACAAAAATTATTTGACAATTTGAGTACTGCATTAGCATCAAGCGAAAGTTATTATACTTATAAATTTATAGATAAAAACTGTACTTCAATGGTAGTTGATATATTGAACAAAACATTAGGTTCCAAAATTATTGTCAAAAAAACCGACACTGATAAAACGTATAGAAGCATTTTATATCCTTATTTTGACAATTCCTTTTATGAAAAACTGGGAACTAGTATCATCTTTGGAAAGAAAGTTGATGAATATGGCACCAAAATCTTTCTTCCATTGGAACTTCATAAAAGTTTAAAGCAAATTAAATTTGAGAATTATTTGCTTTGTAAGGAGAGCAAAACTCTTTTGGAATTCAAAAAAGAATCACACAATTCTTGGTGGGATACTATTTATACTTATGTTTTGTTTCTTGGACTTATCCTTATTTTAAATAAAAAAAGTATCGACCAGTTTTATTTTTTGATAATGGGATTGTTAGGATTATTTTTCGGATTTATGGGATTTTATTCTTTTCATGAAGAATTGGCTTATAATTATAACATATTGTTGTTTAACCCAACTCTGCTTGTCTTGTACTATTATATGCTGAGAAAAAATAAGAAATGGACAATCAATTTATCCGTTATTAATATACTTTTCATAGTAGCATATTTAATCATAATGATTAATAAAGCACACTTATTGATTGTGTTGCCACTTGTGATAACCAGTTTAGTATTATTGACGAAAATTGCCATAAAGAACAGCAAACGAATTCCAATAATTGTATAACTATTGTCCTCTATAAAATAGGACTGTACTTATGGTTTTAATTGCAATATTCAAATCCAAAAAAACGCCTCGGTGCTTGATATAATACAAATCATATTGTAGTTTTATCAAACTGTCGTCCATAGATTCTCCATACGAATAATTCACTTGTGCCCAACCGGTTAGCCCTGGTTTTATGACATGTCGGGTTTCATAAAAAGGCATTATTTCGGCGATTTCTTTAACAAAGAAAGGTCGTTCAGGTCGTGGTCCAATAACTGCCATTTCCCCTTTTAAGATATTGAGGAATTGAGGAATTTCATCTATTCTGGTTTTACGAAGAAATTTACCAAAAGAAGTGACACGATTATCATTTGGCCCCGAAAATACGGCACCTTCTTTCTCCGCATTATTGATCATAGTCCTGAACTTGAGAATTTGAAATATTTTGCCATTTTTACCCACTCGTTCCTGATTGTAAAATAATTTTCCGCGATTTCCAATTGCATTTCCTAATAATATAAAAGGAATTAATAGCACTCCTAACAACAACCCGAAAATGCAAATTAATTGTTCCATTATACTAATATTCAACAAATAAAGACGATTATTATTACTCCTATTAAAAGGAAAAAACTTGTAAAAATCTCTGGTAATATAGTGCACCGGAATACGTTGGGTTTTATCTTCATAAACTTGGGTATATTCGCGAATAGTCGTCCCTGATTCTAATAAATGAAGTAATTCTTGGTATAATTCCACTGTAATATCTTCAGTATTTTGGGAGGCAACAACAATTTCGAACAAGTTATTTTCATTGACAAAAGAAACTAAATCATTAACACCTATATGTTGTACAAAATGGTATTCGAAGAGATCATTATTGATCCTATCAGAGTTTACATAAGCAACAATCCTATAATGTGGATCAGAGTTTTCCAGTCCCAAAATTAATTCTTCTACCTGATCCCTTTCACAAACCAATATCACGTTTTGTACAAATCTATTGGATGCCAAAAACTTGACATAAAAAGTTCTCCATAGAAGCAAGGCCAAAAGAAATGTAAAATAAAAAGTCAAAATTTGAAACCTATTGCTAGGTAACTCTGCTGAGAAAATTGGTGTCAACAAATAAAATAAAACAGTGGTTGATGCAGTAAGAATTGCACTTTTCAACACTTGATATTGATTACTTGCAACCTGCAGATTATACATTTCGAAAACAGTTCCAATTATATTGATGTATAGTGCAAGAGCAATCACATAATAAAAATTGCTTGTTGAAGTTACTAAATAAACTAAATCCAGAATATTACCGGTAAAATATAATGCTATCAAAACAAATAGAACATCAAAAACCCTTAGCAATATTTTTCGCTCAGAGACTTCAAAATGTATTTTGTTATTCTTATTCATTGTTACTTTTAAATTCTGTTATAAAAACAAATCTACATAAACATCCGATGAAATCAATAAAAAATCGATGACCTGCAATTATAACAGGTCAAACTTAATTATAAGGGTATTTATCTTGTTAATTTTTTACTCTTTTCTAACCAATTTAAATACTTATTTATCACAGTTTTCTCTGAGTAATTATTAATAATAGTCTCATTAAGTACCTTTCCAAAATTTGTAAGTAATGTGTCATTTTCTATCAATTTCACCACAGAATCATAAAACATTTCTGCATTGCTTACTTCAACTATAAACCCATTAATTTCGTTTTGGATTAATAAAGGAATTTCACCTACATTAGTTACCACAACTGCCTTTTTTTGCAATCCATATTCAAGCAACGCTACAGGTAAACCTTCTGATTTTGAAGTCAGTACACCAATAGTTGACTGATTGAGTATGTTTTTTATATCCTGCCTGGAACCATATATGAAAACGTTATTTTCTAAATTATAGTCCAAAATTAAAGTCCTGATTTTTAAAGAATAATCATCCTCAAAATCTTTTCCCACCAAATGAAATGTCCATTCAGGATGGGATATTTTAACTTTTTTAGCGACTTCTAATAATAAAAAATGGTTCTTCTGAACTCTCAAATTAGCCAAAGACACTATTCGTTTTCCTTGAATTCCTTTTAAAATAGTTTGTTCTGAAACTTCATTTTCCTGTGAAGGAAAATTAGGCAAATAAATAACATTTTTAAAATGTATTTTTTGTTCAGCCCAAACTTTAAGTTGTTGGTTTACTGCAATAATTCCCTTAAAAAATGGAAGAACAATTTTTAAACTTAACGACGGCCTTTTGGATAAAAACTCACTATCTCCATAATGATCGTGCCAAATTAACTTTATGGATGGATGAATTAACATCAACAAAAAAGCCGTAAAAAAAGAAGTGCTGTGTGCATGGATAATTTCTACCTCGTTTTCAACTGCAAATTTTTTCAATTTATAAAGTGATTCTATGTCAAATGCACTTTTCTTATTCAAAAAAAGATAAGAAACCTTTTTGCTAACCTGATTCAAAAGAGCTCCTTCCTTTCGAGTAACCACTAATCCCGAAAACTCAATTTCTTTTGCAAGTGCATTGGCATAGTTTACCGCCATTCGTTCAGCACCACCAGCTTCAAGAGAATCTATGATTTGAAGGACTCTCATGATTGTAACGATTTTTTAATTTCTTCTTCAAAAACATCCAAAGTATATTGTCTCGACCATTCACTAGCCTTTTGGCTTTTGCTTTTAAAGTCAGCTTCATTTCTCAAAAGATCTTCTATTTGCAAGATATCTTTTTCCAAGTCCATATTTAACAAAACCCCTCTATTGCCATAATCCAACATAAATGGCACGCAAGAAACCTTTGTTGATATTGGAACACAACCCCAAAACATACCTTCAGCAATTGCTTTTGGCCAGCCTTCACTATCCGATGGCAATAGCACAAAATGACTGGCTTCGTATGCTTTTTTTACAGTATCTTGTGTTTGATTTCCTTTCAACGAAATTATGTTTCCTAAATTATTATGGTTAATATATTCTACCAATTTATTCCTCTCCACTCCATCTCCATATAGAACTAATGCAACATTAAATCCTTTTTTATATAACGTTTCCACCAATTGGATAGCATATAATGGATTTTTTCCTGATACCAAAGCTCCCACGAAAATTAAACAAATTTGACCTTTTAAATCATTAGAAAAAAAGGTAGATTTATCTGTTTCTTTATAAGTTGCGGTAAAAAAAGGTTTGATGTTTTTCGAACTTCCTTCCCATTCGCCATAAACTAAAACCTTCATATTTCGTGTCAAAAAGGTATTGCTCAGAATCCACTTTTGAAAATTATAGGTCCATGGTTGTTTTGAATTTGGATCCCAATTACCTGCATATTTAGCTGTTTTGGTTTTATTTGGAAATAAAATCTGAATCAAACTCCCCAACAAACCAATATTTCCAGGACAGCGCAAATGAATATGATCGGATTTCTGCATAGCGGAATAAATCTGCCAACTAATTTTAGGTATTTTAAAAATAGTTTTTAACACAGCCTTTAAACTCAGTACATCAAAGCTTTCAATAGCTTTGAATTCTATTTTATCGTGATCATAGTTTAAGTCAATTGCTGTTTTCCTAGATTTGGATTCAGGCGCAACTATAATCAACTTATCCACCTGTTTTGCCCAGATATTCATTTCTCGAACATATGGCGAATAAGCAAAATATTGATTTTGCTCAAGGATATGAGGCACATGAGTAATGATGGCAAAAGTCATTATAGATTATTCGGTTGCGAATTAAAATTTCTCGTGTAAATATATTGCTAAATCTAATCAATATCAACACAAGAATTTAAATATTATGGTTTACAGTATTTAGGAAAATCCTTCTGAAATTTTTTGAATCGTCAAGAACAATTTACCAAAAACCAACTGCTAATCAAACCTTAACAAATGTTAACAAAATAGATTTTCAGAAACCATAATTAATTGTATTTTTACCGTTCAAAATTTAGAAAAATAAATGGGCAAAATCATTGCGATTGCTAATCAAAAAGGTGGTGTTGGAAAGACTACAACGTCAGTAAATCTAGCAGCATCACTAGGTGTTTTAGAAAAAAAAGTGTTATTGATAGATGCTGATCCACAGGCAAATGCAAGTTCAGGATTGGGTATTGATGTAAATACTGTAGAAATTGGAACCTATCAAATTATAGAACATAGCAATACTCCTAAAGAGGCAGTAGTGAAATGTTCAGCGCCTAACGTGGATGTGATACCATCTCATATCGATCTTGTCGCCATCGAAATCGAATTGGTTGATAAAGCAGATAGAGAATATATGCTCAAAAAAGCATTGGAAAGCATCAAAGATGATTATGATTATATCATTATAGATTGCGCTCCATCATTGGGTTTACTTACACTGAACGCTTTAACAGCGGCAGATTCTGTGATTATTCCTATTCAATGTGAATATTTCGCCCTCGAAGGTTTGGGAAAATTATTGAATACAATAAAAAGTATTCAAAAAATTCACAATCCAGATTTAGATATTGAAGGATTGCTTTTGACAATGTTTGATTCCAGATTGCGTTTGTCAAATCAAGTGGTCGAAGAAGTTCAGAAACATTTTAATGATATGGTTTTTGAAACTATTATTCAAAGAAATGTAAAATTGAGTGAAGCTCCAAGTTTTGGCGAAAGCATTATAAACTATGATGCCACAAGCAAAGGAGCCAATAATTACCTACAATTAGCTCACGAAATTATAAAGAAAAACAGCAAATAGTTTTATGGCAAAAGCAATAAAAAAACAAGCGTTAGGAAGAGGATTATCGGCTTTATTGAAAGATCCGGAAAACGACATAAAATCAGTAAGCGATAAAAATGCCGATAAAGTTGTCGGGAATATTATTGAGCTTGAAATTGATGCTATCGAAATAAACCCGTTTCAGCCAAGAAGTAATTTCAATGAAGATTCGTTAAGAGAATTAGCTTCTTCCATCAAGGAACTAGGCGTTATTCAACCCATAACTGTTCGAAAATTAGACTTCAATAAATACCAATTAATTTCTGGAGAAAGACGTTTACGTGCTTCAGCATTAGTAGGATTGACTACTGTTCCTGCTTATATTCGAATTGCAAACGACAATGAATCCTTGATTATGGCTTTGGTTGAAAATATTCAACGCCACGATTTAGATCCAATAGAAATTGCGCTTTCATATCAAAGATTAATTGATGAAATTCAATTAACACAAGAGCAAATGAGCGAACGTGTAGGAAAAAAACGTTCAACAATTGCCAATTATTTGAGACTTTTAAAATTAGATCCAATTATTCAAACCGGAATTAGAGATGGTTTCATCAGTATGGGTCACGGCCGAGCGATAATCAATATCGAAGATCAAGATATTCAAACTGATATTTACCAAAAAATTGTGAGCCAGAATCTTTCAGTTAGAGATACTGAAGCTTTGGTAAAAAATTATCAAGAAAGTTTAAAACCAAAACCTGCGTCAAAAGCCAAATCTGCCTCATTTGAAATTGCCGATACACAAAAAAACACATTCAACAATTATTTTGGAACAAAAGTAGATGTGAAAATCGCTGGAAATGGCAAAGGAAAAATCACCATTCCATTTCATTCTGAAGAAGACTTCAACAGAATTATAAAACTAATAAAAGACTAGTGAATAAATTCAGTTTCATCATTCTACTCCTTTTTGTTTTGGGAAACACATCGGTTTTTTCACAAAAGAAAACAGAAGCTACCTTGGTTGCAAAAGACACTGTGAAATCGAATGATATTGACCCTTTGACACCGGCAAAAGCAGCATTTTATTCGGCTATTTTGCCAGGATTGGGACAGGCTTACAACAAAAAATATTGGAAAATCCCAATTGTTTACGGAGCAATTGGAGTTAGTATGTATTATTATATCGACAGTAATAAAAGTTATCACCAGTATCGTGACGCTTATAAACGCAGATTAGAAGGCTACTCTGACGATCAATTTTCCTATTTGGATGAAAGCAGATTGGTTTCTGCCCAAAAATTTTATCAACGAAACAGAGATTTATCCGCATTATTTGTGGTTGGTTTTTATGTGCTAAATATCATCGACGCTAATGTTGACGCAGCATTGATACAATTTAACGTAAATGAAAATTTATCCATAAGACCCGATTTATATATGAACGATGTAACATCTAAGACAAATTTGAGTCTAACATTAAATTATAATTTTTAGAAACAAAAAAATGAAAATCGCACTTTTAGGATACGGAAAAATGGGACAGACAATTGAAAGAATTGCGCTGGAAAGAGGTCATGAAATTGTTTTGAAAAAAGACGAATTTAATACCTATGAAGGACTTTCGAATGCTGATGTTGCTATCGATTTTAGCATTCCAGCAGTTGCTGTAGAAAATATTTCAAGTTGCTTTTATGCCAATGTTCCTGTGGTTTCAGGAACAACAGGTTGGTTAGACCGTTATGACGAAATGGTGGCTCTTTGCAAAGAAAAAAACGGTGCATTTATTTCTAGTTCTAACTTTAGCTTAGGCGTAAATCTTTTCTTTGGACTCAATGAATATCTGGCTAAAATGATGTCTAAGTTTGATTCTTATAAAGTTGAAATGGAAGAAATTCATCATACTCAAAAACTGGATGCACCAAGCGGAACTGCAATTTCATTGGCAAAAGGAGTTATTGAAAATAGTGATTATACCAATTGGACATTAGAAGAAGCGAAAGAAAATCAAATTCACATTGAAGCTATTAGAACTGAAAATGTTCCTGGAACACATACCGTAACTTACAATTCAACAGTGGATACAATTGAAATAAAACATACCGCTCACAATCGTGATGGTTTTGCACTTGGTGCTGTTATTGCAGCAGAATGGATTGTAGGTAAACATGGGATTTTCACAATGAAAGATGTATTAAATTTAAAATAAACTTGTTTCTGGTTAAAGGTGAAATTTCAATTGACACTATCTTAAACTTTAAACTTTAAATAAAATAATTATGACACTATATCAATGGTTTGCTTTTTTCTTGATTGTACAAGTAATTCACTTTTTAGGAACTTGGAAATTATATGAAGCTGCTGGCAGAAAACGCTGGGAAGCAGCAATTCCTGTTTATAATGCTATTGTTTTAATGAAAATTATTGGTCGCCCAACTTGGTGGACGCTATTGATTTTTATTCCAATTATTAACCTGATTATGTTTCCTGTTATTTGGATAGAAACTTTAAGAAGTTTCGGAAAACGTTCAAGTTTAGACACTTTTTTAGGAATAGCAACTTTTGGTCTGTATATTTTTTATGTCAATTATACACAGAAATTAAATTACGTTTCTGACAGAAGCTTAAATCCAGATAATAAAACTGCTGATACAATAAGTTCGTTGCTTTTCGCAGTAATTGTTGCCACATTGGTTCATACATATATCCTTCAACCGTATACTATTCCTACTTCTTCTCTGGAAAAATCTTTATTAGTTGGTGACTTTTTATTTGTGAGTAAAATGAATTATGGCGCCAGAGTCCCTATGACAACGGTGGCTTTGCCAATGGTTCACGACTCCATTCCTTTGACAAAAAGTAAATCCTATATGAGTTGGCCACAATTACCATATTTTAGATTGCCTGCTTTTCAAAAAATACAACATTGTGACATTGTAGTTTTCAATTGGCCGGTAGATACCGTTTATAAATTCAGAGATAATTCAGGTAGAAGAGCTGATAAACCAATCGATAAGAAATCAAATTATGTAAAACGTTGCGTCGGAATTCCTGGAGATAGTCTACAGATAAAAGACGGAATTGTTTACATCGATGGAAAAGTATTGGCTTTGCCAGAAAGGGCTAAACCGCAGTATTCATACAAAATATCCATAGACGGAAAAACACCCATAGATTTTGAATATTTATTTAAAGATATGAATATCACTGACGGTGGAGGTTTTACAAGTGAAAAAAGAGATACGTTATTTGTTGCAGCATTGACAACCGAAAGTGTTGAAAGATTGAAAAATGTTCCCGGAATTACTTCTATAACAAGAATAATTTCAAAAGGTGTAGAAGATGGAATTTTTCCACATATCCATAAATGGAATCGTGATAATTTTGGACCGATTTACATTCCCCAAGAAGGAAAAACGGTAACAATAAATTTTATGACTTTGCCTTTTTATAGTAGAATAATTACCGAATATGAAAAGAACAAGTTGGAAGTTAAGGGTAGCGATATTTATATAAATGGAATTAAAACAAAAACATATACCTTCAAACAAGATTATTTTTGGATGATGGGAGACAATCGCCATAACTCTGAAGATAGTCGCTATTGGGGTTATGTTCCCGCAGACCATATCGTTGGAAAACCAGTTTTTATCTGGATGAGTTGGGATACAAACGGCAAAGGATTTAGTAAAATTCGTTGGGAAAGATTATTTACAACCGTTGGCGGTGATGGTCAGCCTCAATCCTATTTTAAATTTTTCCTATTTGCTTTAGCTGCCTTTTTTATAGGTGAGTATTTTTGGGAAAAAAGAAAAGAGAAAAAAAATATTTAGTCAAAAGTGTTTAGAGTTTAAGATCATAAAAACAAACTTAAACTTTAAACCTTAAACAAATAAAAGATGAAAACTCTAATCCATCCGACCTATTTTCCTTCGATTAGTCATTATGTTGCAATGACTCAAGCAGAAAAAATTGTGTTTGAAATGGAGGATAATTTCCAAAAGCAAACTAATCGGAATCGAACTTACATATACAGTCCAAATGGAATTCAGTTGCTGAATATTCCCGTAAAGCATTCGAAACAAATACATCAAAAAACTAAAGACATCAAAATCGAAACTGATTTTGAATGGCAAAAACAACATTTTAAATCACTGGAAGCAGCTTACAGAAGTTCTCCATTTTTTGAATATTTTGAGGATGACATCCGTCCTATTTTCGAAAAAAAATACGATTTCTTGATGGATTTAAATTTTGAAACAATGAGTTTTATTTCAAAATGTCTGCGAATGAAACTCGAATACGAAACTACATCAGAATATTTTCACGAAGTTGATTCAAATACAATTTTGGACTTTAGAATTTTAGCAGATGGAAAAAAAGACAATTATCAATTTGAAACTTATACTCAGGTATTTGATGATAAACACGGGTTTTTGAAGAATTTGAGTGTTCTTGATTTGATATTTAACGAGGGAAAATATGCTTTGGATTATTTGAAAAATCAGAAATTAATTCTAAAATAAAACATCAACCTATTCCATAGAAAGTTTCGCCATAATTGGATAATGGTCTGAATTTTCGAATTCAGGAAAACTTTCAAATTTCTTGACTGTCATTTTATCATCTGCAAAAATATAGTCAATTCTGGCTGGATAATATCGGAACTTATAAGTCGCTCCAAAACCTCTTCCCGCTTCTTCAAAACTGTCTTTTAATTTCCCTTTTATATTTCGATAAACATAAGAAAAGGCACTGTTATTCATGTCTCCACAAATAATTATAGGATATGGGCATTCTTTTTTATGCTCCTTAATCATTTCGGCTTGTTGCTGCTGTATCTTAAAAGCCTTGCTTATTCTATTAAAAAGCCGTTGTGATTTCCCTTGATTAATTGCATCAATATTATCGTTAATTTCGGTGACATCAGGCGAAATTTTTATGGATTGAAGATGCATATTATAGACTCTGATTATATCTTTCCCTTTTTTGATGTCAGCAAAAACAACATTATTATTGGAATTTGGAAACACAATATTTCCCTGATCTATAATGGGGAATTTAGAAAAAATCGCTTGTCCGGTTTTAATCTGATTTCCTTCCATTAAAATGTATCGATGGCGATACACTTTCAAATCAATATTGGCAGAATAAGAATATTCCTGAATACACAATATATCAGGATTCTTGTCATTTATGAAAGTCAAAATATTTTCCGGGACATCTTCTCTGTCTAACCATTTGAACACGTTCAGCAATCGAACATTATAACTCATTACCGTAAAATCTTTCTCGTTTTCAACATACTCCTTTGCCGAAAATTTATAGAATTTATTGATAAAAGTAATCCCCATTAAAAGCACCAACCCAGACAAAATCATTCTTTTCTTGAACTGAAATCCCCAATACAAGAAAAACAATCCGTTCAAAATAAAGAACAAGGGCATAAACAAAGTAAGAACTGATAAAAGCGGGAAAAGTTTTGGCGCCAAAAAAGGTAAAACATAAGCAACAAATGTTGATACAGTAAGTACTATATTCAAAAAAAACATCACTTTATTAAACCAAGAAAGGTTTTTCATTTTTATGTTTGTTTGTTGTTAATTGACAAACTGCCAACTGCGACTGAACACTGAATACTAATTTTATTTCCCGGCTTTAAACAAAAATTCTTTTTCTTCTTTTGTCAGACAATCATATCCGGAACGACTTATTTTATCCAAAATTTCATCTATTTGCTGTTGCGTTTTGTCTTTGGTTATAATTTTTGAAGTATGTTTCACCACTGGTTTATTATAATTTTTGTGTACCTTTTTGAATGGTGTGGATGGGGATTTCCGAAACAAATTAACAAAAAAATCTATTATGGTTGAAATAATTTTACTCAAATCGATTCCGTTTTGCAATAATTTAATAAAAATAAACCCAAAAAAAGCACCTGCTAAATGAGCAATATGTCCACCCGTGTTTTCAATACGAATTTGCATCAAGTCAATAACAAGAATAACAAGAGTAATGTGCCATAATTTAACGTTTCCAATGAGCAACAATCGCACATTCATCAAGGGGTTATAAGTTGTTGTAGCGACCAAAATCGTCATAATTGCTGCCGATGCGCCAACAATTGGCGAAATAATGTTCATTAAATAAAAGAACAAAACAAAAACTAAACCCGAGAAGATAGATGATAATATATACAATCCCAATAACTGTTTCTGATTAAAAAAAGTTAAAAACAATTGACTAGAAAAATTCAGAACAATCATATTGAAAAGAATATGGAAGATGTCAGAATGAAAAAAAGCATAGGTAATTATTGACCAAGGCTTCCATAGCAAATCCACTGGATTGGAAGACAAACTCACATATTGAAGAAAATCTATATCAATATTAACTAATCTCAACAGTCCAAAAATCACATACGAAACTATGAAGCAAGCAATATTCCAGTAGATTAACTTTTGAATCATTCCACCAAATTTATATTGTGATTTCAAGTCGTCTATAATACTAGCCATTTTTTCTAAATAAATTATTCTAAATCTTGTCATTTCGACAAAGGAGAAATCGCATTTGTTGCTCTCTTTATGAGATTCCTCGTACCTTGGAATGACAAATAAACTCACCCTGAACTTAATTCCAACGATTACCATTAAACTGGTTTTTCTTCCAAAACCACATCATTATAAAACCAGTTAATGCGCCACCAACGTGAGCAAAATGTGCTATTCCAGTACTTCCTGCACCAAAAATAGATTGTCCATTAAATCCTAAAAACAAATCGATTGCCAAAATTCCTGGTACAAAATACTTCGCTTTTATCGGAATAGGAATAAAAAGTAAAGCCAATTCCGCATTTGGAAACATAAAAGCAAAGGCAGCCAATAATCCATAAATAGCTCCAGAAGCCCCAATAACAGTGCCTTTTGAAATCATAGATGCTTCTCCAATCGCATTAAATTGTTGCTGAGTACAATGAACTCTTTCTAAAAGAGAGTTGATTTCACCAGCCATCATTTTCCCTTTTGAATCAAAAAGAGAGCTATAATCTGCATTTAATAATTGATGTAATTCTGAAGTTGATAAATTCAAATTTGCCACTTGTGATAACAAAGAATGAATCTCAATATAATTTACTACTGTATGCAATAAAGCGGCCCCTAAGCCACAAGAGATATAGAAAAACAAGAATTTTTTACCACCCCAAAAATGTTCTAACGCACTTCCGAAGGAATAAAGCGCAAACATATTGAATAATATATGCGACACATTAGGAAATGGGGCGTGCATAAACATATGCGTAATGAGTTGCCAAATTCTAAAACCATCATTTTCAGGATAATAAAGAGCAAATAAATCATACGCTACTGGCACAAAATAGGAACCAATAAAAAAGAGAATGTTAATTATTAAAAGTTGCTTTACAACTGGTGTGATATTCATCATAGTGCAAATTTTTTGTCTAAATCTTCCACACGCATCGTGATGAAAGTAGGTTTTTGAAATGGGGAAACATTGGGGTCTTTACATGCAAAAAGCCCGTTTACCAAGTTTTCCTGTTCTTTTTGTGTCAAATAAGTTCCTGTTTTTATTGCCAAACTTCGTGCCATAGATTTGGCAATCGTGTCATTCTGACTAAAACTACTTTCCGGAATTCCATCGTGTAAGTCACTCAAAAGTTGTTCCAAAACCAGTGAAGCTTCACTTTCTGAAACATTGACAGGCAATCCTGAAATAACCACACTGTCTTCGTTTGTTTCCTCGAAAACAAAACCCGTGTTGGTCAACGAAGGCTTTAATTCTTTTATCAATTGCATTTCTCCATTGGAAAAATACAAATGCAAAGGAAACAGCAATTGCTGGCTTGAAGCCAAATTGACTGTAATATTGGTCAGAAATTGTTCATATAAAATTCGTTGATGTGCTCGTTGTTGATCCACAATGATCATTCCTGATTTTATAGGATTTACAATATATTTTTTCTGGATTTGATAGGTTTTATGAACCGCTTGCTCTACATCTTCACTATTAAATAAAGACGAAGTTACTGCCTCATTTTCGAAAGTCATCGTTTCAACTTCCTCTGAATCCTGTTTTAATCCTATATACAAACTTTCCCAATTTGCAGTAGATTCTGGTTTTCTATAATTTATAAAATGTTTATTAGGTCTATTTTCTTCCGAAAACGGATTGAAACTGCCGTCAACTTGAATTGTAGGTGAACTTGCTTCCAAATCTTTGTAATGATATGGCGTGTCCAAATTAGCATCGCGTTCAAAATCCAAAACGGGCGCCACATTAAATTGACCCAAACTATGTTTTATCGAAGCCCTTAAAATTGCATACAAAGCAGATTCATCGTCAAACTTAATTTCGGTTTTTGTGGGATGAATATTAATATCGATGGTGTTTGGTGGAACCGTTAAATATATAAAATAACTGGGCTGTGCTCCATCTTTTAGCAAGCCTTCATAAGCTGCCATCACGGCGTGGTGTAAATAACCACTTTTTATGAATCTATCATTAACAAAGAAAAATTGTTCACCACGATTTTTCTTGGCAAACTCGGGTTTGCAAACAAAACCCTGAATGCTTACAATTTCGGTTTCTTCGTTAACGGGAACCAATTTTTCATTGGTTTTACCTGAAAAAACATTCACGATTCGTTGTCTCAAACTCGAAGGATGCAAATTAAACATTTCGCTTCCGTTATGATAAAAAGTAAAATATAGTTGCGGGTGTGCCAAAGCCACTCGATGAAATTCATCAATGATATGGCGGTATTCCACCGTATCCGACTTCAAAAAATTACGACGAGCAGGAATATTAAAAAATAAATTTTTGACTCCAAAAGAAGTTCCTTTTGGCAAAACTGCTACGTCTTGTGAAACAAACTTGCTGCCTTCAATTACAATGTGCGTTCCTAATTCTTCTTGATCTTGCTTGGTTTTCATTTCAACGTGAGCAATTGCAGCAATAGAAGCTAAAGCTTCTCCACGAAAACCTTTGGTATGCAAAGAAAACAAATCTTCGGCTTGACGTATTTTTGACGTTGCGTGACGCTCAAAACACAAACGCGCATCGGTGACATTCATTCCCAAACCGTTATCAATCACCTGAACTAATGATTTTCCGGCATCTTTCAAAATCAATTTAATATCATTTGCTCCAGCATCAACGGCATTTTCAAGCAATTCTTTAACAACCGAAGCAGGTCGCTGAACGACTTCTCCAGCGGCAATTTGATTAGCAACGTGATCAGGAAGCAATTGAATAATACTCGACATTAAAAAAGGATTTAAAATTTATGGTTTAAAATTTTGAAAAACCAATGGTGACAAATTTAAGTAATTTCTGTTTGTTTTTATAGAATAAAGGATGTCCTTTTATTTCAAATTATTTATTTCATCAAGGGTATAAACTTTATATTCAATTTCCATTCTTTTTGCGTTCTCTTCAACCGTAGTCGTGAAACCTGCTTTTTTTCTTAGTTCATTAACCAGTTCTGGATTTTTTATTGGCAAAATGTATCTAAAAAAATCCTCTTTCCCAGTTTCTTTATTTATGATTCTTTTCCCTGCTCCTTGAGTTCCATAAATTTGTTCTTTACCTTGAGAAGTCAGAAGTCTGTCCTGCATCATAGCCACTTTGGTAAAATCAATTTCTTTATTAGTACCAGCTTTTTCTATTAAAGGAAAATATTTGGCTATTTTACCTGAATGTTGGATGACAAACCAAGCTGCTTCGTTTGTTGGTTCTCCAACTAATGTTTTTCCGGGATAACCATATTCAGCAATTATTCTTTCTACTTTTATAAGATTAATTGAATCTTGTTTCTTAATAATTCCCCAAGTGTTCTTTGCAAATTCTTCTTTGGAATAAACAGTTTCTTTCAAAATTTCAAGTTTTCTGTTTTCAGCTGTTTCAGAATCAATATACTCTCTAAAAATTTGATCTGATTTTAAAATGGAATCCAACTCCATCTTTAAATTTTGATTGATTTTAGTTTGAGCTTGAGAAAAAGATAAAACTAAAAATAAGATTATGATATGTAAATATTTTTTCATTTGAAAATTAAATAGAAGTTATTAGTTATAAGCAAAGGATACAAATTAATGAATTTGCATCCGGTTTAATAGCCAACCTTTTCTTAAAAAAAAACCTATACCATCGATAGAACAGTATAGGTTTTAGATTTGTCTATTTTGTCTTTATTCTTCTATCATCTTCAAACCTTCGATTTGCAATGGACCGGTTGATAATAATTGTTGATCTTTAAATTGGTGGCTAAATGAAGCCTGATGTCTTAAATACGCCATTTTTATTGCCGCGACAGCAGCTTCTGTTCCTTTATTTCCGTGTTTTCCACCACTTCTGTCAATGGATTGCTGCATATTATGATCAGTCAAAACACAAAAAATAACAGGAATATCAGTTTCTATATTCAAGTCTTTTATCCCTTGTGAAACCGCTTCACAAACAAAATCAAAATGTTTAGTTTGTCCTTGAATTACACAACCAATAGCTATTACTGCATCGACATTTTGGGTTTGCAACATTTTTTTGGCTCCATAAATAAGTTCAAAACTTCCAGGTACATTCCAACGAATGATGTTCGCTGATGGCACTTCGTTTTCTAAAAGTCCTGTAACTGCCCCAAAACAAAGCCCTTCGGTTATAGTGTCGTTCCATTCTGAAACAACAATCCCAAACCGAAAATTTTTCGCGTTTGGGATTGAATTTTTATCGTATTCGGATAAGTTTTTATTTATAGTTGCCATCTTATTTAAGATTGCAGATTGCAGATTGCAGATTGCAGAAAAACTGCCGTCTGAAATCTGCAATCTGGATTTATTGTGCTAATCCTATCAATACATCTATTGAAGCAGCTTCTGGAGATGCATCAAAATTTTCTTTAATATCTGTAAAGTATTTTAGTGCATCCACTTTATTTCCTAAAGCCAATGCTGTTTTTCCAGCTTTCAACAAGAAACGTGCCGTAGTAAAATCATTTTTATTGGCTTCAGCCGCTTTTACATAATTTTCCAAAGCTTCTTTTGGTTGGTTATTTTGCGAATAAGCATCTCCAATAGCACCTTTTGCCAAAGCACTTAAAACTATATCATCTGATTTGAATTTACCTAAATAGTCAATCGCTTCAGTATATTTTCCTGTATTTAAATAGGCAATACCAGCATAATAATTAGCTAGATTTCCTGCGTCAGTTCCAGAATATACATCTGCAATTTTTATAAAGCCAAATTTACCTTCAGAACCATTCAATGCTAATTTATATAAAGAATCGCTTGCAACTCCGTCTGTAGCTTTTTGAAAGTTTTGTTGTGCAACAAACATTTCGGTAGCAGCTTCATCTTGTTTTGGTGCAGCAACAAATTTTTGGTATGTCAAATATCCAACAGTCAATAATGCAATTGCACCAACAACTCCAATAATAATTCTTTGATTTTTAGCTACAAAATCTTCAGTTTTAGATGCAGTGGCGTCCAATGTTGAAAAAACTTCTGCAGTTTTGCTGTTTTTCTCAAGAACTTTTATGTCTTCGGTAACTTCTTTTCCTTCTTTTTCTTTTGCTGGTTTATATCCTCTTTTATTATAAGTAGCCATTTAAATATTTAATTTAGTGAGTGGCAAAAATATAATATTTATTCAAATCTAAAACCACTTTTATCGATATTTTTCAATAATTTGCACCCACTTAAAAAAAAATATCCAAAATCAGGAAGATTCTCAATACCAGCAAGCTTTACCAATGTATTTAAAAAAGATTTCATTATTCAATTACAAGAACTTTTCCGAAGCAAATTTCGAATTTGTGGGCAAAATAAATTGTTTTGTGGGCAAAAACGGAATTGGGAAGACTAATGTGTTGGATGCAATCTACCATTTATCTTACGGAAAAAGTTATTTCAACCCATTGGCAGTTCAAAACATTAAACACGGTGAAGAATTTTTCGTAATTGATGGAGAATTTGAAATCAACGAAAGAAATGAACAAATCATTTGTAGTTTAAAAAAAGGGCAAAAAAAAATATTGAAACGCAACGGAAAAATCTATGATAAATTTTCAGAGCATGTTGGGTTTATCCCTTTGGTTATCATTTCTCCAGCTGACACGGATTTGATTGTTGAAGGCAGTGAAACCCGAAGGAAGTTTATGGACAGCGTCATCTCACAATTGGATCCCCAATATTTGAAACAACTTATCCAATATCAAAAAGTGATGAGTCAGCGCAATGCTTTGTTGAAATATTTTGCGTTGAATTATGTTTTCGAAAACGATACGCTTTCAATATATAATGAGCAACTCGATGCTTTTGGAAAATATATTTTCGAAAAGCGAAAAGAATTCATCGAAAAATTTATCCCTATATTTAACACACATCATCAAGCCATTACAGGTTCGCAGGAAACAGTCCAATTGGTCTACGAAAGTCATTTATTCGAAAATGATTTGCTGACACTTTTAGAAGAAAAAATCAATAAAGACAGAGCTTTACATTACACAAGTGTGGGAATTCATAAAGACGATTTATCATTTGAAATTGATAATTATCCAATAAAGAAATTTGGCTCGCAAGGCCAACAAAAATCTTTTTTAATTGCCTTAAAACTGGCGCAATTTGAATTTTTAAAAACCCAAAGCGGATTTAAACCCATTTTGCTTTTTGATGATATCTTCGATAAATTGGACGAAAGTCGTGTTGCTAAAATAATTGAAATGGTCAACAGTGATACTTTTGGACAGTTATTTATTTCGGACACACATCCGGAACGAACTGAAACTATTGTAAAATCGACTCATCAGACTTATAAAATTTTCAATCTGTAATTTTTTAATAATCTGTATATTTGTCTGAAAACAAACACCTTAAAATGAAAAATAAAATCCTGCCGCTGCTTTTTATAGGTTTTCTTTTTTTTGGTTGTAGTGTACAAAACACTAAAAATCACCCAACATCTTCTATAAATAATAGTAATTTAAGTTCAAATATTTTTTTGGATTCAATAGATTATTCTTCTGCTAAAAATTGGGCGGTTTTACCCGGAAATTATCCTGATAATTTAAAAGAATATACCGTGCAGAATCCACAAGATTCGATTGATGTGTTTTATGTTTACCCAACATTACTCGTTTCAGATAAGGATAAAAGATGGAATGTTCCAATAGATGATAGCATTCAAAGAAATAAAGTTCTGAATATTGCCGTTCGTTTTCAGGCCTCAGCTTGGGCAAGTTCTGGCAATTTGTATGTTCCTTATTATCAGCAAGCACATATTCGTTCCTACAATAATCTTGAAAATGGTGGTAAGACTGCATTATTGTTTGCCTATTCAGACGTAAAAGCCGCATTCGAATATTATTTAAAACATTATAATCACGGTCGAGGCATTATTCTGGCAGGTCACAGTCAGGGAAGTACCCATATTTCTTATTTATTGCGTGATTTTTTTGATGGGAAACCTTTGCAAAAACAACTAGTGGCGGCTTACATTCCCGGCGTAGGATTAGATAAAAATCAATACGAAAACATTCCGTTTATGGAGCATCCAGACCAAATAGGAGGTTTTGTAACTTGGAACACTTTCAAAAAGAAATTTGACAAAGAAAAATACAAATGGTTCAAAGGCAAAGTTGTGATAAACCCTGTGACTTGGGATACCACTTCCATTGCAAAGCGGGAACTTCACAAAGGTTTTTTGTATTCCAATGGCAAAATGTATAAAAACAGTTTTGACACCCATATTGCTGATGGCGTAATTTGGATTTCAACACCGCATTTTCCTTATCGCTATATTGCCTTTTTGATGCGAAATTACCATTCAGGCGATGTGAATTTATTTTGGGAAGATATCAGCGAAAATTCTCTTTTAAGAATAAAAAGCTTTCATACGAACCAGAAAAGTTTTAATTATGCAAAAGCCGAAAATACAAATTAAAAAATTTTATTTTCTTTAACTCTTGTTTATTAAATTGCACATAGAATTTACTTAATTTAGCCTTTTTAAATTCAAATACAACCTATTATGAAATTTCGTTCCGTTTTTATCCTTTTAATATCTTTTACACTATTATCATGCAACGGTCAACCCTCAAAAAATATCCAAACTATTGCTCCTGAGGCTTTCGCCAAAAAGATAAATGAAACTCCAAAAGCACAAATTTTAGATGTAAGAACTCCTGAAGAATTCGCATCAGAACACATTGTCAATGCCATAAATGTAAATTGGCTTGGAGATAATTTTGTGTCTGGGGCTGAAAAATTCGACAAATCAAAACCAGTCTTTGTTTATTGCAAAAGCGGTGGCAGAAGTGCAAAAGCTTCGGCAAAATTAGCTGAATTAGGATTCAAAAATATCTATAACCTAGACGGCGGTATGATGAAATGGAATGCTGCCGAATTATCAACCCGAGCCGAAGGCGAACAGGGCGAAGCCAAACCAAGTGATAAAATCATAGGGATGTGTAGTCAGGAATATGCTGAATTATTGAATACTGACAAAAAAGTGTTGATAGATTTTAATGCCAAATGGTGTGCGCCTTGCAAAAAAATGGCTCCATATCTTGATAAAATGCAAAAAGAGATGGCTGACAAATTGGTCATCATCCGATTAGATGCAGATGAAAATAAAACCTTGATTAGTGAGATGAAAATTGACGAACTTCCAACTCTTATTTTATACCAAAACAAAGAAATAATTTGGAAAAATTCCGGTTATATTAGCGAAGAAGATTTAAAAAAACAATTACAATAATCAACAAAATATGCTTTCAAAAGACAGTGTGCAATTTCTAGAAGATTTAAAAGCCAATAATAATCGCGATTGGTTTTTAGACAATAAAAAGCGCTATGAAGTTTTTAAAAAAGACTACCAACAATTAGTTGGAGATTTTCTTGATGCAATGAAACCGCTAGATCCATCTTTAGAAATGCTCGAAGTCAAAAACTGTACTTTCAGAATCAATCGTGACATTCGATTTTCGAAAGACAAATCACCCTACAAAGACCATATAGGCGTTTGGCTATCAAGTGGTGCCAAAGGAATGAATCGTTCTGGTTATTATGTTCACCTTGCAAAAAGCGGCAGTTTTATTGCTGGTGGATTTTATTGCCCCGAAGCCGAGGATTTGAAAAAAGTACGAAAAGAAATTGCCTATTTTCACGAAGATTTGGAAGAAATTCTCAACAATAAAAACTTCAAGAAAGAATTTGGTGATTTTGATCGAAATGAAACCAATTTACTAAAAAACCCACCAAGAGGCTACGATAAAGATCATCCAGCTATTGAATTCCTAAAATTAAAAAGTTTTGAAACTTCACAGAAATTTGACATAGAAGAAGTGACAAAAGAAGATTTTGTTGCCAAAATGAGCAAGAAGTTAATCCTGCTGAAACCCTTGAACGATTTTATAAATCGGGCGCTAACGTCCGAAGAATGATTCAACAAATGGCAAAAAGGAAGATACTATTTCTAGGAGAAACTTACAGAGCCGACGCCATAACCTGGATGAATGGACTGAAAGAATTTGGCGACTTTGAATTTATCACTTGGGAATTAAAAACGCCAAATCATACTTTTTTCAGCCGGTTTTTTAGACTTTTAGAATTTTGTACCGGACTTTTTCAAGTCAGAAAAATAATAAAACAGCACCAACCCGATATGGTAATTGCCGAGAGAACCACAAGTTATGGTTTTCTTGCAGCAGTATCAGGCGTAAGACCAATAGCAATTGCACAACAAGGAAGAACCGATTTGTGGCCTGAAAAATCGCTTTTGCTCCCATTAAAAAAAATAATTCAGGATTATGCTTTTAAAAAAGCTGATTTAATTCACGCTTGGGGATCCGTAATGACCATTTCAATGAAAGCCATCAATGTCGATATGGATAAAGTTTTGGTTTTGCCAAAAGGAATTGATTTAGTTAAATTTGGAAACAAAAACTCCGCTGATTCTTCAAAAATTAATGCCATAGTTACTCGATCATTAACAACCGATTATCGTCACGATATTATTTTAAAAGCTTTTTCAATCATAAACCAAAACGGAATTGATTTTGAACTTACCATTGTTGGTGATGGGAAAGAATTACCAAAGATGAAGGAATTTGCCAAGAGATTAAAAATAGAAAAAAAGGTGAATTTCACAGGAAGAATTCCAAATACAAAATTACCGGAATTGTTGCAACATTCTAATATTTATATCAGTATGCCAATAACAGAAGGAGTTTCAGCTTCTTTGTTTGAAGCTATGGCCTCCAATTGTTATCCCATTGTAACTGATATTCCTGGAAATCGGAGTTGGATTAAACACCGCGAAAATGGGCAATTAATTACCATTGACAATTATAGAATGCTCGCCGAAGAAATACTTTGGGCTTTCAAAAATAACGAAATAAGAATAGCTGCAGTTATAAAAAACAGACAATTTGTTGAAGAAAATGCAGATTACAAAAACAATATGAAAATCATTGCCACCAAGTATCACGAATTAATTAACACATCTAAAACCTACTAGCTATGTGTGGAATTAATGGAATACTGCATTTACAATCACAAAAAAAAGTGGACGAACACATCCTGACAAAGATGCGCGATTCGCTGGAACATCGTGGACCTGACGACAAAGGTTTGTTTGTAGAAAACAACATTGGTTTGGGGCATCGAAGA
The DNA here is from genome assembly GCF_043780635.1 of Flavobacterium sp. Lineage (GTDB taxonomy): Bacteria > Bacteroidota > Bacteroidia > Flavobacteriales > Flavobacteriaceae > Flavobacterium. Next base: position 5,486 of record NZ_JAYWCK010000077.1, on the reverse strand, counting down.
CTTTCGGTTATTGACGTTTCTTCGGCTGGACACCAACCGTTTCTTTCAGATGATGGTCGTTATATAATGGTTTATAATGGCGAAATATACAATTTTAAGGATTTTTATCCAGAACTAAGAAGTAATGGATCTGACATTCGCACCAGTTCCGACACGGAAGTTTTGCTAAAATTATTTGAATTATACGGCACGAAAATGCTCTGTCGCCTCAACGGAATGTTTGCTTTTGTGATTTGGGACAAGCAAGAAAGAAAACTTACTGCCGTTCGAGACAGAATGGGAGTTAAACCATTGTATTATTCGTTTTTCAACGAAACTTTCTATTTTGCTTCCGAACAAAAAGCGCTTTTCACTGCTGGAGTTCCCCTTAAAATGGCGAAAGACGGAATGGAAGAATACATTTTCAACCGGTTTGTGGCTGGTGAAAATACGTTGTACGAAAACGTAAAAAAAGTCTTGCCCGGACATATTATGACCATTCACGAAAGTGGAAAAATTGAAACCGAAAAATGGTGGGATTTAAAAGCTGAAATTCAAAACCAACCCAAAATCAAAAACCCTGTGGAATGGTTTCGCGAAACTTTTGACGATTCCATAAAACTGAGAATGGTCAGTGATGTTCCCGTTGGTGTTTTATTGAGCGGAGGACTCGATTCTTCCTCGATTTTGGCTTCGTTAAACCAACAGAATTACAAAAACATCCAAACTTTCAATATTGGTTTCAAGGAAAAAGAACACAACGAATCCCATTTGGCTAAAATGATGGCAGAGAAATTCGATTATGGATTTCACACGATGCAACTGGAGGACAACGCCCTTTTTGACAAACTGGTAAGTTCCACGTATTTTCAAGATGAACCCATAATGCATTTGAGCGAACCACATATTTTGGCACTTTCACAATTAGCAAAACCATCGGTAAAAGTGTTGCTTTCCGGCGAAGGTGCTGATGAATTGATGGGTGGTTACGTGAGATACAAAGCACTAAAATACCCGTCTTTATTGAATACAATTGGTACCATTGGACATATGGATTATTTCACGACAAAGCCACGTTATGAAAAATTGGCTCGTTATTCTCAAATAAAGGACAACGATGATTTAGTGATTTACAATGGTTCCAATATTTATCCAAATGACATTGCAAAGACTTTTGGAATTACCAATCCTCCAAAAAATGAATACAGAAAACAAATTCTGGAAGATGCAAAATCCTTGTATCCAAATAATTTAAGGAGACAGGCACTTTATTTTGACCAACATACTTATTTGTGTTCGCTTCTCGACCGAAACGACCGTTGCACAATGGGCGCTTCTATTGAATGCAGGGAACCTTTCTTAGATCAGAGACTCATTGTTGGATTGGGTTCCTTGGAAGACAAATGGCTTTTCACTGGCAAAAAATGGAAATACGTCTTGAAAACCGCGATGGCAGCTAGACTCCCAGAAGAAATCTTGAAATTCAAAAAAGTGGGATTGAGCGTTCCTTGGGGTGATTATTTAATAAAAAGCCCTGGTTTTATCGATGAATTAGAATCATTTTCGAAAAGTGAACTATTCAGAATGCCTTATTTCGAACACATCGACGCGCATAAACTTGTTGAAAATTTTAGAAAAGGCGACAGGAAAATGCTTCCTTACATAATGCCACTATTTATGATGCATATTTGGCTAAAAACCTACGCAAATAAATTTTAATACTTACTTTTGGGTAAAGTTTAAACGCACTCCTTTTTATGGAAATACAAGATAATTTTTCACTGAAAAACTACAATACTTTTGGCATTGAAGCCAAAGCAAGACAATATGTTGCCGTTCATAATGTGGCTGAATTAAGAGCAGTTTTGGAACAAAATAAATCTCGAAAAAAGTTTGTTCTTGGTGGCGGCAGCAATATGCTTTTGACCAAGGACATAGACGCATTGGTCATTCACATCGATTTGAAAGGCAGAAAAATCATCAAGGAAAACGATGATTTTGCCTGGGTCGAAAGTCAGGCTGGCGAAAACTGGCACGAATTTGTGATTTGGACCATCGACCAAAACTTCGGTGGACTGGAAAATATGTCACTCATTCCGGGAAATGTGGGTACAACTCCGGTACAAAACATTGGAGCTTATGGAACCGAAATCAAAGACACTTTTGATTCGTGCGAAGCAATGACAATCGAAAACCAGATAATGAAAACCTTTACCAAAGCCGAATGTCATTTTGGTTATCGGGAAAGTGTTTTCAAAAACGACGCTAAAGACCAATACATTATCACTTCGGTGGTTTTTAAGCTGAGCAAACGCAACCATAACATAAATACTTCGTATGGTGACATTACTGCTGAATTGGCAAAAAATAATGTCGTTACTCCTACTCTAAAAGACGTGAGTAATGCCGTGATTGCCATTCGTCAGAGTAAATTGCCAGACCCGAAAGAATTGGGAAACAGCGGAAGTTTCTTCAAAAACCCTATTCTTTTAAAAACCGATTTCGAGAAAATTCACCAGCAGTTTCCAGAAATGAAATTCTATGAAGTTTCTGAAACCGAAGTTAAAGTTCCTGCAGGTTGGTTGATTGAACAGGCTGGATTCAAGGGAAAACGCTTTGGAGATGCTGGAATTCACAAAAACCAGGCTTTAGTTTTGGTGAATTACGGCAACGCAACAGGAAAGGAAATATTGGATGTATCCAAGACTATTCAAGAAACAATTTTCAAGACTTTTGGCATTCACATTGAAGCTGAAGTAAATGTTATTTAGATTTTTTCGAATCAAAAATCTGAAATCTGAAATCTGAAATCTAAAATTCTATGTTCATACCAGACATTTATAAAAACGAAAACCAAGAAGATATTATTGATTTTCTTCGAAAAAATAGCTTCGGTATTTTAGTAAATCAAACCAATGGAAAATTGTGGGCAACCCACATTCCATTAGAATTGGATACCAATAAAAATGGAAAACAAGTTTTGCAAGGTCACATTTCGAAAGAAAATCCACAATGGGAAAGCTTTGCAGATAATGACAACGTTTTAGCCATTTTTTCTGGGGCTCATAGTTACATTTCTCCTTCTTGGTACGATCACGAAAACGTGCCAACCTGGAATTATATTGCAGTTCACATATACGGAACCATTAAAATTATGGAAGGCGAAGCCGTAATCGAAAGTTTAAAAAAACTGGTCGATAAATACGAACAAAACTCTGAAAAACCTGTCAGAGTCGAAGATTTTTCCAGAAAAACAATGATGCAAACCCGCGGAATTGTTGCTTTTGAAATCGAGATTGAGGAAATTCAAGCCAAACATAAATTATCTCAAAACCGAGATGAGAAGAATTATGATAACATCATTTTAGAATTAAAAAAGACGGAAAATGCCCAAGCCACTGCTGTTGCAAATGAAATGTTGAAATGTAGAAAGTAATTGCCGTTTATCGATGGATAATTAAGAATTGATAATTACCTTTGCGCAGATTTTAAAAAGAAGCCAAGCCTATATGTTGACCATTACTTTATACTTTTTTATAGTTATAGTTGCAATACAATTTTCGTATTATCTATTTGTTTTTGGGAAATTTGCTTTCGCCAAAGCGCAAAAGTCAACTCCAAAAAGAATTCCAATTTCGGTAATCGTTTGTGCCAAAAATGAAGCCGAAAATGTGGCTAGATTTATTCCACTACTTGCTGAACAAGATTATCCTGATTATGAAATTATATTGATTGACGATGCTTCAAGCGATACTACTTTGGAAATTTTCGAAGAATTCGAGAAACAATATTCCAATATCAGGTTAGTAAAAGTACAAAATAACGAAGCATTTTGGGGAAACAAAAAATATGCCCTTACTCTTGGAATAAAAGCAGCATCAAAAGATTATTTATTGTTTATGGATGCTGATTGTTATCCAGCTACAAAAGATTGGATTACCAATATGAGTTCGCAATTTACAATGCACAAAACCATCGTTTTGGGTTATGGAGCTTATGAAAAAATTGCCAATTCATTCCTGAATAAAATCATTCGTTTTGAAACGATGCTAACTGCGGTTCAATATTTTTCTTGGGCCAAAATAGGAAATCCTTATATGGGAATTGGCCGAAATTTAGCCTACAAAAAAGAAGAATTCTATAACGTAAAAGGTTTTATCAGCCATATGAAAATTCGCTCTGGTGATGATGATTTATTCATCAATCAAGTGGCAAAAAGCAAGAATACATCGATTTGCTATTCACCAGAAAGTTTCACTTATTCGAAACCAAAAATAACATTTAAAGGTTGGTTTACCCAAAAACGCAGACACGTTTCTACAGCTAGTTTTTACAAATCATTTGACAAAGTTCAACTAGCTCTTTTTTATGTTTCTCAATTGCTGTTTATAATTTTACCAATTATTTTATTGGCTTTTCAATACCAATGGATTCTGGTTTTAAGTTTAATTGGTTTCCGTTATTTGTTCACTTGGATCACTCTTGGTTTCTCCGCAGGAAAACTAAAAGAAAAAGATGTGATGTATTGGTTTCCAATTATTGAAATTGTGCTTATCTTCACCCAATTAAATATCTTTATCACCAATATTTTTTCAAAACCGGTACATTGGAAATAAACAAACAGATAGAAAAAGCGAAAAAAGGTGATCAAGTAGCCTTCACTTTTCTATTGGATTTTTATTGGAATGAGGTTTATGGTTTTATGCTGAAACGCACTGAAAACGAAACCAATGCCGAAGATATTACTATCGAAACCTTCTCAAAAGCCTTTGATAAAATAGCCAGTTACAATCCTGAATTTCAGTTCAACACTTGGTTGATTGCCATTGCAAAAAATGTCCATATTGATTTATTGCGGAAAAAGAAATCTTCTCTTTTTATCGAAATCACTGACGACGAAGACCAGCAAGCGTACAACATTGCCGATACAACTCCATCGGCAGAAGATGAATTGATTACTGAGCAAAACCTTTCGCAATTGTTGCAATTCATCAAGGAGCTCAAACCGCATTATCAGGAAGTGATCCAGTTGCGTTATTTTCAGGAAATGAGTTATCAGGAAATCGCTAATAAAATTGAAGAACCACTGAGCAATGTTAAAATAAAACTGCTTCGCGCCAAGAAATTATTGGCTGAAATCATTCAGGATAAGCGATGATTTGTGATTGCAAAACAATCGAAATTTACTCCTACGTAAGTCCGAAAAATTTGCAACAAACAAAAAGACCATTTGATGATTTGTAATACAATTATTATTTTTACATTTGTTAAATAATGTGCTACTCTATAGCGACAATCTACTCGATTTTGGGTGTATATGCGCTAGTTTGTAGCGAGTATATACAAGTTAGCGTCAAGCATAAAAAAGTGACTGCTAAAAAACATCAAATAAACAATAAATGGATATATTGCAAATTATACTTGGTAGATATTTATTAGAGCTAATTGGCGCGAGTGTTAGGTACATATATATAAGTACAAGTTCATTAATAGGGTTCAACGAGTAC
>NZ_JAYWCK010000076.1:0-8310 GCF_043780635.1 Flavobacterium sp. | reverse complement strand
ACCTTCTGGCAAATCTTTTCCAGTAGTATCGCGAACAACTCTTGGACCTGCAAAACCAATTAAAGCACCTGGCTCAGAAATGTTTACATCACCAAGCATAGCATAAGAAGCTGTAGTTCCGCCAGTCGTTGGGTCAGTACATAAAGAAATATACGGAATTTTAGCTTCAGCCAACTGCGCCAATTTTGCAGAAGTTTTTGCCAACTGCATCAACGAGTAAGCAGCCTCCATCATTCGGGCACCACCTGATTTGGATATCATCACAAACGGCACATTATTTTTAATAGAATAATCAATACCGCGTGCAATTTTTTCACCCACCACAGCTCCCATAGAACCACCAATAAAGGCAAAATCCATACAGCAAACCACTAAATCTTTTCCTTTCGATTTTCCAACTCCTGTTCGAACCGCATCATTCAATTTGGTCTTGGCAATAGTGTCTTTCAAACGATCCGAATATTTTTTGGTATCCACAAAATGCAAGCTGTCTTTTGAAGTCATTTTTGCATCTAATTCTACAAATTCATTGTTGTCAAACAATATTTCGAAATATTCTTTACTTCCAATTCTTACGTGAAAATCATCTTCTGGACTTACATATAAGTTCCGAGCTAATTCATCGGCATCAATAACTTTTCCAGTAGGCGATTTGTACCAAAGCCCTTTTGGAACATCCATTTTGTCCTCGGTAGCGGTTGTAATTCCCTTTGTTGTTCTTTTAAACCAAGCCATAATTTTAGTTTTTTTAGTTTAATGTTTAAAGTTCTAAGTTGCTCAACTTTAAACATTAAACTGTAAACAATTTTATAAAGTATTCACGTTATTCAAGTCAGCAAATGCTTGCTCAAGTCTTGTGTTGAATGTAACTTCACCTTCACGCAACCATTTTCTTGGATCGTAATATTTTTTGTTTGGAGCATCAGCGCCAGTTGGATTTCCAATTTGAGTTTTTAGATAATCAATGTTGTTTACCATAAAGTCACGAATACCTTCAGCAAATGCAAATTGCAAGTCTGTATCAATATTCATTTTTACAACACCATAGCTAATTCCTTCTCTGATTTCTTCTAATGTAGAACCTGAACCTCCGTGGAAAACGAAATCAACAGGGTTTGGTCCTGTGTTGAATTTATTTTGAACGTAATCTTGAGAATTTTTTAAGATTTTTGGAGTCAATTTTACGTTTCCTGGTTTGTAAACACCGTGAACATTACCAAAAGAAGCGGCAATTGTAAAACGTGGGCTAACTTTTAATAATTCTTCGTAAGCATAAGATACTTCAGAAGGTTGTGTGTATAATTTTGAGCTATCAACGTCTGAGTTGTCAACTCCATCTTCTTCACCACCTGTAATTCCAAGTTCGATTTCCAATGTCATTCCCATTTTGCTCATTCTAGCTAAATAACCACTACAAATTTTGATATTTTCTTCGATAGGCTCTTCAGATAAATCAATCATGTGAGATGAGAATAATGGTTTTCCTGTTTCAGCAAAATGTTTTTCAGAAGCATCCAATAAACCATCAATCCACGGCAATAATTTTTTTGCGCAATGGTCAGTATGTAAAATTACTGTTGCGCCATAAGCTTCAGCTAATGTATGAATGTGTTTTGCTCCTGCAATTGCGCCAGCAATAGCTGATTTTTCACCTGCATTAGAAAGTCCTTTTCCAGCATTAAACTGTGCTCCACCATTCGAAAATTGTATAATAACTGGTGCATTTAGTTTTGCTGCAGTTTCTAAAACTCCGTTTATTGTGCTTGAACCAATAACATTTACTGCAGGAATTGCAAATCCTTTTTCTTTCGCATAGTTAAAAATTTCTTGTACTTGGTCTCCCGTAGCTACGCCCGGTTTGATATTGTGTGCCATCGTAATTTTTTTAGTTGTTGATAAAAGTTGTTTTTCAGATTGCAAAAATAAGAATTAATTAGCATTAGAAAGGATAATTTATTCCAAAATTAAAAACAGAATGTGCGAAATCGTAATCGTAAAACCATTGTTTGCCCACTTCATTGGCAGGATTGAAGGTTTTAAAACCCAAATCAAATCGGACTACGAAGAAGCTCAGGTCGTATCTTAACCCAAATCCAGTGCCTAAAGCCATTTCTTTTAAATCTTTTAAACCGTTAAAAGTGGCTCTTTCATCAGTAATATTATCAAATACGTTCCAGATATTGCCGGCATCAGCAAATAAAGCGCCTTTCACACTTCCTAATATTTTAAATCGGAACTCGGCACTTACTGCGATTTTCATATTTGCCTCATTATAATCATTTACTGCTCCAGTACTTCCTGGACCTAAACGATAAGGTTGCCAAGCTCTATTGTCATTTGAACCTCCGGCAAAATAACTCCTTGAAAAAGGAATGTTATTTGAGTTTCCGTAAGGAATGGCAATGCCGAAAAAGCTTCTAAATGCTATAACTTTTTCTTTTGTTAAATCCCAATGTTTAATATAATCAAATTCTGTTTTTATATATTCTGAATATTCTATGTTGAAAATCTCATAATTACCATTCTGGTTTTTAGGAAGATTTGCTGCATTTGACACTAATGATAACAGCGAACCTGCTGATTCTATTTTTGTTCTGAAAAGATAAAACGTGTTGTCAAGTAAATCCGTTTTAGTTGTTTTTGAAAACGAATAACTTGTGGCCAGAATAAAGTCGTTTTCAGTTAATCTGACTCTTCGTTCTTCAACGCTGCTCACGGTTTTATAATCAGCATCTGCTGGTGTGAGAGCAGTGGTTCCGGACAAAACATCATTGGTAAAACCGCTTGTGCCTTCTTCTATTTTTAAATTTCCATTTACGTCAAAATACTCAGGATGATTTACGGTATACACTTTTCCAATGTCATTTAAAGCTGTATAGGAGGATTCATAAATGTTGAAATAATTTTCAGGATTTAGATTTCGAACATATTGTACATTAAAAAGATCTAAACGAGCGGTATTATTCCTTTTTGGAGTCCAATTATAACCCAAAGCGCCAGTAAAATTTTGTTTATCCAAACCAATATTTTTTTGAGTAGCTAAACCGCTTGACAACAGTGTCGAGGGAATCATACTTTTTGGAATGATTTTTTCAGTAGCCACAGGAAACCATATTCTGGGAATATTCAGTTTCACATCAACTCCATATTCAGAGACATTGAAAAATTTACTTTCAGGATTTGCTAAATCTTTTGATGAACCTATGTTTCCGCGTCCGGCAACTTCTAATGTTTCCGCTCCATTAAAAATATTTCTTATGGTTCCAGAAACACTTGCTGCAATTCCAATGTCTTGAATGTTAGAATGAGTTACATCAAGCGTAGGATTAAAACTGTATTTTTTTCGAGGAGACAAATAGACTTTTGCAATTAACGATTGGGCTGTCGTATCTCTTTTATCTACTTCATATAAAATAGTTGGATAATTGAAAATTTTAAGATTATTCAAATAACGTGTTGTTAAAACGGTTTTATAATCAGCAAACAAACCTCCTTTTGTTATAAATACGGCATCAGTTATTGCTTTTGGTTTGTATTTTAATTTGGAATGGCTGTATAAATTGAAATTATTATACGATGTACTGTCAGTAATTTTTAAATTATTATTGGCAGCCGAATAATCAGTGTAAATGTTGACATCACTAATTTTATATATTTTGAAAGGCCTTGTTCTAGTGGTATCATTATCCTGATAGGAATAATCGTCAATAATCAAATTAACATTTACCTTTTTATTGTTGTTTAGGGTATCTAAATCAAAAGTCACATAATTAGGCTGAAAATTATACACACCATTGTTTCTAAAATAAGTATTAATTCGATCTTTTTCACTGTCGAAATCTTTGGTTTGGTATTGATTCCCTGATTTTATAAAGGTATTCGATATTTTGGTCCGATACATTGAATCCAAAACAGGGGTGTGAATTGTAGTTGTTAATGTGTCTAACAAATAAGGAGTTCCGGTAGTAACAGTGTATTTAATTTTGGCCTTTTTTTGACTTAAACTATCTACTTTGTATTTTGCTTTCACATTAAAAAAACCATTGTTAAAATAATAGTATTTTAATCTTAAAATCGATTTTTGAGTTCTCGCTGTGTCAACAATTACAGGCGGTTCGCCTGTTTTCTTTAAGAAGTCGTGTATTCCGTGATACCAGAAAGATTGTCCAAGTCTATCCACCTGTTTTGCCGAAAGCCATTTTGATTCTCTTTCGTATTTTCCGGGATGATTCGTGAATTTGGCCTGATATGATGAGTCAGGATTTGGATTAGCAAGATTAAATAAATTCAATCGCAATCGATAGCCCAAGAGGGTGGAGTTTGGTTTTTGATACAACTGATTGATAACATCATCATCCTTTGTGGCTTTGTCATTTACTAAAATGTCATTTTTAGTTAGGAGTTGTTTGCCATCTGGAACTCTTTTCACAGCATCACAAGCTGAGATAATTATTCCAATTAGAATAAATGTTGCTATTTTTGTGCTAATCTTTTTCAAGTGTTCTTAAATATTTAATTCAAAAGTACATTATTTTATGCTTAGTAAAAACCAAATAAAACTTATAACGAGTTTACAGCAAAAAAAACAGCGATTTACCAATCAGATGTTTTTTGCCGAAGGCATAAAAGTAATTCAGGAATTACTGGAATCCAATTTTGAGTTGGTTCATTTATACACGACCCAAAATGATTTTGAACAAGTTTCGAATGTTGAAAAAGTGATTGTCGATCCAAGTGATTTAAAAAAAATCAGCGCTTTGGCAACACCAAATACTTGTTTGGCAGTATTTAAAATCCCAACTGAGAAAAAAATTATTGAATCCGGATTGATTCTTGCGCTTGATTCCATTCGCGATCCGGGAAATTTAGGAACAATATTGCGAATGTGCGACTGGTTTGGCATTGTTCAATTAATTTGCTCCAAAGAAACAGTGGATATTTATAATCCAAAAGTGGTTCAGGCCACAATGGGTTCCATTGCCAGAGTCAACGTAAATTATCTTGATTTGGAAAACTTTGTCAGCCAAACCAAATTAGCTGTTTTCGGCACTTTTATGGACGGAAATAATATCTATAAAACGGAATTGCCTCAAGAAGGAATTATTATTATGGGCAATGAAGCCAATGGAATTTCACATGAACTTGAGAAACTAATTAAAAGCAGACTTACAATTCCCCGTTTTGGTACTATACAAAAAACCGAAAGTTTGAATGTTGCCACTGCGACAGCAATTATTTTAAGTGAGTTTCGTCGAGTGATCAGTGTTCAGTAATCAGTGTTCAGTGTTCAGTTTTCAATTGCGTTTTTTGGCTTTACTAGTTGACCACTGACCACTTTTTAAGTAGTGCAACATCCTGAACACTGACAACTGAACACTGCAAACTTCTTTTAGTGGAAAGCAAAATTGATAAAAACCGCTCTTGTTTTCATCGATTCAATATTGCCAGTCCAAGGACTATTAGGGTCATTATCGCGAATTAATTCGTCATTGATTCCAAAAACACCTCTTATAGAAGGAGAAAATATAAAATATTCCGAAAAAATATCAATGCCAAAACCAATCTCATAATTTGTTGTCCAGGGTTTTACCCTGAAACGTTGTTCGTAATTATCATCAATGGATTTTGAATTGCTGGACAAATTTAATGTTGCCGAAACTCCGCCCAATAAATAGGGTCTTACATTGCCTGTTCTAAGCGATAAAAACTTAAGCAATATGGGAAAATGAAGATTAGTGCTGTTCACTTCTCTAAGCATGTCTGAAGGTGTAGGTGTTGTCGGAAAATAGCTTGCAGGGTAATGTAAATTTCTCTGTGTGTAATATAATCCGGGTTCAAATCGTAAGCGAATGTATTCTTGAAGTTTCAAATCAGCGATGAGTCCTACGTTGAAACCGGTGGTTTTGTCAACCAGAATGTCTTGGCTAACCGTTTTGTAATCTATTTTGAAATCATAAGAATTGAAACCGAGAAAAAAGCCAAAATAAAGTTTTTGTTTTTGAAAATTTTCCAAATTAATAATAGGATCCCTGCTAAATATTTTATTAGGATTCTGTGCCTGTCCTTTTATGGCTATGAGTAATAAAATTAAAACAACGATTTTTCTCATATTATTTCTTGGAAGCTGAATAAATTGTAGCCACGCCAAATGTTTGTGGCAATGAAACTACATCTATAAACCCAATTTTTTTTAAAATATTGTTTAAAGCTTCACCATAAGGAAAAGCCGCCGCTGATTCTGACAGATAACCGTAGGCTACATTGTCTTTTGAAAATAATTTTCCAATAATTGGCAGTATGTTTTCACTATAAAAAGTGTAACCTTGTTTATATGGTGTTTTATCCGGAACCGAAGTTTCTAGGATGACAAAAACACCGTTTGGTTTCAAAACTCTGAGAATTTCAGCTAATCCTTTTTCTAGATTTTCGAAATTTCTAACTCCAAAAGCTACAGTAATAGCGTCAAAATAGTTGTCTTGAAAAGGCATGTTTTCTGAATCGGCCAAAACCATTTCTATTCTTTTAGACAAATTTTTATCCAGAATTTTTTGCTGCCCCACTTTCAGCATTCCAGCTGAAATATCCAATCCAATAATTTTTTCAGCATTAGTTTGCGCCATCAAAATAGCCAAATCTCCCGTTCCGGTTGCAATATCCAGAATTGTTTTTGGATTTGATTTAGACACAATTTGCAAGACTTTTTTGCGCCATTTCATATCAATTCCGAACGAAATAACCCGATTAAGATTATCATAATTACCAGAAATGTTATCGAACATTGAGGCGACCTGTTCTTTTTTGCTTAAAGTAGAATCTTTATAAGGTGTTATGTTTTTTGACATTTTCTAAAATTTGAAGCAAAGGTAAACTAGATTATTGGATAATAAATTTTATTTTTTCCGAGTGTATTTTTGAAAAGTATAATCATAAAGATGTTTTTCATCTTTTGGATTAAATGTTTCGGAAGTTAATTCCCAAATTTTGGAATCTATTTCCGGGAAATAAACATCAGCTTCAAACGAATGATGCACGCGTGTAATATCAAGCTGATCTGCTAAAGGAATGGATTGTGTGTAAATTTCGCCGCCGCCTATAATGAATGAATCTTCGTTTTTCGGACAAATAGCAATGGCTTTTTCTAGGTTCTCCATGACGATGCAGCCTTCGGGATGATAGTCTTTTTGACGTGAAATAATAATGTGAGTTCTGTTTGGTAACGGTTTTGGAAAACTTTCAAATGTTTTTCTTCCCATAATGATGTGATGTCCGGAAGTGATTTCCTTGAATCTCTTGAAGTCATTAGGCAAATGCCAAAGTAAATCATTGTTTTTACCCAATGCATTGTTTTCGGCAACAGCCGCAATGATAATAATCATTTTCTATAGTGGTTTTTTAGAAGTTTCATCCTCTATTTGTGTTTGCAACTGATCGATTTTTCTTTGTTGTTGGGCAACAAGGCGGTCAACTTGTTCTCTTTCCCATTTTTTATTCATAAAACGATCCGTAATATATACTTTTATAAAATGCAAAATAAATAGGAAAAGCCAAAATGTAATTACCCAAATGGACCAGTTAAAAGTAAATCCAAAAATTAAAAAATGATTGGCAATACACAAAAATATGCTACCTAAAATTAATAAAACGAAATGGAAATAGAGTGCTTTTTTCTGGTTTAATCTTTTTCTGGCATATTCATATAATTCGTGTTGTTCTTTTTCCATAAAGCAAGATTTTGATTATAAAGATAAAATTATTTTTGAAATTCTATTATTTTTAATCCAAGATTATTCAAAGAGAAAACGTTTTCCTATTTTGAATATATAAATTTTTACCAATAAAATATACGAATACATCTAAAATTTAAGATTGTTTTTGTCAAACTCCTAAAACTTCATCTCCGCTATTGAATGTTCAATAGAATTTGTTTTCTTTGCCCCATAATATTAAAAATGAAATAGTTATGTCAATAAAGAAACAAGTTATAAAAACAAAACCGGTTTGTAAAGTTACATTTTCGGTAGAAGCAAAAGAAGCAAATTCAGCTTCAGTAGTTGGAGATTTTAATAATTGGAATCCAGCTGAAGGTGAATTGTCAAAATTGAAAAACGGAACGTTCAAAGGTGTTTTTGATTTATCAAAAGATGCATCATACGAATTCAAGTATCTAATTGATGGTGCTTATGTTAACGAAAGCGAAGCGGATTCTTTCAAATGGAATGAATTTGCAGGAACTGAAAACGGTGTTTTAACTGTTTAATCTTATTTTCTTAAAAAATTAAAATCCGTTCCGATTTCGGCACGGATTTTTTT
>NZ_JAYWCK010000075.1:0-39457 GCF_043780635.1 Flavobacterium sp. | reverse complement strand
GAAACATTAGAAGCTGGAATCTTCGAATACAACGACAAAATGTTGTTAAAAAGAGATTATGCCGAAAAAGGAGTTCGCGTGGTTCCTGGAGCATCAGCTCGTTACGGAGCTTTTCTAGCCAGCGGTGTAATTATGATGCCAAGTTATGTAAACATTGGCGCTTATGTTGATTCTGGAACAATGGTCGATACTTGGGCAACTGTTGGAAGCTGTGCTCAAATTGGCAAAGATGTTCACTTAAGTGGTGGTGTTGGAATTGGTGGTGTTTTGGAGCCTTTGCAAGCTGCGCCAGTAATCATTGAAGATGGTGCATTTATTGGTTCACGTTGTATTATTGTTGAAGGAGTTCACGTAGGAAAAGAAGCTGTTCTTGGTGCCAATGTATGTTTGACTGCTTCCACCAAAATCATCGATGTTACTGGAGAAACTCCTGTCGAAAGAAAAGGTTTTGTTCCTGCTCGATCTGTCGTAATTCCTGGAAGTTACACAAAAAAGTTTGCTGCTGGAGATTTTCAAGTACCTTGTGCATTGATTATCGGTACTCGAAAACCTTCAACTGACTTGAAAACGTCTTTGAATAATGCGTTACGCGAATATGATGTTGCTGTTTAAATTCTAAATTTTCAATATTTTATAAAGACCTATTGGACATATCTATAATAATAGTTAATTATCGTGGCTGGAATGCCCTTGACGAATGTTTAGAATCTATTGATACAATTGTTTCAAAAACAGTAACATTCGAGACCATAATTGTTGATAATTGCTCCAATGATGGACTATTTACTGTTTTTAAACAAAAATATTCAAAGTTTACTTTTATAGAAAATTCCGGAAATAATGGTTTCTCTAATGGTTGTAACTTTGGTGCAAGCATTGCTAAGGGAAACTATTTCTTTTTTTTAAATCCAGATACAAAACTTACTTTTGAGGCGTTAGAAACTCTTTTACAAACATCCATCTTACATCCTGAAATTGGAATTTTATCATGTTTGCAAATAAATGAAAATAATGTTTTTTACAAACAGAATAATTTATTTCCGACTTTAGGAAGCTTTTTTGGGATTTCAAGGTTTATATTTAAAAAACTAAACAAAGTAAAACTTCAAAAACGTTTTAATAACAACAATACCTTATTTTATCCAGATTGGGTTACTGGTGCTGTTGTTTTTGTAAGTCGAGAATGGTTTAATAAAATTAACGGCTGGAATGAAGATTATTGGTTATACTTTGAAGATGTCGACCTTTGTAAAAAAATATCTCTAGTTAAAGGAAAGGTTGCAGTTACTCGGGAAACAACTATATTTCATCAACACGGTGGGGCATCTAGATTAAATATAAAGACAAAAGCACTCACAAAAACAGAAGTAATTATTTCTAAACACGTTTATATCAAGAACCAATTTTCAACTGGAATACAAATCTATTTACATAGTTTATTGATTATAGGTGTCTTTAGTGAGAAAATATTTTTGTCGCTATTAAGTCTTTTTTTATTTTTTATTCCAAAATTAAAAGTAAATAGATTGATACTTAAAAATCTCTCTGTTTATTATTTTAATGCAATACAAAAACAAACTTGGATTAGTCCCCGCGCAATGAATTACAAAAAACTTGATTATTGAAAAATTAATTTTTCATAAGAAACAACGATATCTTGTAAATCTTTCGGTAGATGTGAGATTTCCTTTTTTATGTATTTTGGTTTAATATGAGGATTTTTATAATAATCAAATAAGCTATATCCATTGTTAATACAAAAATCAATATATTCATCAGAAACTATTTCAGGAACATTATATTCTTGATGTGAAAAATTTTTTATTTTATATTTTATCATTTCTTTTCCTCCAAGATAAGAAAAATGCCATCCGCCGTTATTTACAGTTTTTATAGGTGATTTTCTAAAAGCTCTCAATTCATTTGCTGTAAAAATTCTCAACCATTTAGCTTCAAAACACTGAACACCCGGCCAAAAATCATCTTTTTTTTGATAGTTTAAATAATAATAATAATTAAACATTTTAAAATTAATTGGGGGCAAATATTTTTTGATAAGAACAAAATAAATTAGTTTTAATTGAGACTTCAACTTCCCCAAGTCCTTATTAATAATTTTATAAAAAATACTCTTTAATGCATAGAAAACAGCTTTTAAAATCAAAAGTAAATTAGATTGTTTCTTGACATCTACTATTGTTTCGCCATTGTTTTTCAAATTTAGTAATATATCCTTACTGGGAATTTCATCAATATCACTTATTAGAACTAAATCTGTATCTTTAAGATTCAATATTTCAATTCCCTTCTGAATACAATTTCTCTGATATTCCTCTCTCTCCCAGGCCACCCTATTTTTATTCTCAAAATATTTCATATTGATAGGTACGTAAATAATTTTTCCCATAAATGGCTTAAATCTATCCATATTGTCTTTAAAAACCATTTGTTTTGCCTTTCCATTAAATGAAGTATCAGCTTCTACAATTACAAAATAATCCACAACATCGTAAAGGTATTTCAATCTTATTTCTAACAAATCGAGTTCATTAAAAAATGTAAAACAGTCTATTAATTTATTCATATATTGTTAGCTAGTATATTTCAAATTGTATCATTTGCATATTAAAAAAAACGACGAAAATCTATTCAATTTTAATTATAATTATAATATATTAAGAAACGTAAAATATTTTTGAACTTAAAAAAAGCATTAAAAATATAATTACTTCCAAAACATAAATTTCCTTTTTAATCTTTTCTTTCTATAAAATTTTTCTTGAAAATTAATTGTTAATTTTAATAATGTCTCAAATATTTTTTTTTCTGAAATACCTGAAAGTTTAGCATATTCATTAGCTATTACTTCAAGCATTTCTTTGTGAGGAGTCAATCTACATAGATTCTTCATCCTCATTTCAAAAGGCATCGATTGATGAAAATTCATACGATTCAAGTCGACCAAGAAGAAATCGTACTTTCCTTCATCATTTTTTTTAATCAAGGTATTCCCTGGTGAATGGTCTAAAAATTCAATACCTTTTTCATGTAAATCGAAAGAAAACTGGGTAAATTGCTTCAAAATATTCAGATTATCAGGGTAATTAGGAATTTCTACTAATTCTCTAAATGTTAAATCACATTTTAATTGTTGACTAATATAGAAACTTTTTTGTAATCCAAAAAAAGAATAAAATTCTATAAACCCTATTGGATCTGGAGTTCCAATACCTAAAGTTATTAATTTATTGGCAAATTCAAAGGAGCGTTTTGCTTTAGATTTTCTAAAATATTCGTAGATTATTTTATTAATGAAACTTGGAATTTTAAAGGATTTGATATTTATGGTCAACTCATCTAGGCTAAAAAGCTTAATTCGGTTTCGAGTACCAATTATAAAGTCATCGCCTTTGGAATCAAAATCCACAATGCAATCTAAAAGTTTATTTTCAAAATTTTGATACGATTCATTAAATACTACAATCATAAAGTTTTTTTCCGCAAATTTAGTTAGTTTTGCCCTGTATTAAAAACAATAAAGACGATAATGCGAATAACTTTAATTAGCAATGATACTTGGGGATATAATAATAATATTGTCATAGCGCTAGAAAAAAAAGGACATATTGTTAATCATATTGATTATAATACTTTCAAATACCTGCACCCAAATTTTGGATCTAAAATATATAATTTTTTTTTAAAAACTTTCTTTAAGAAAAACCTTAAAAATATCCATTATGGAAATAAAATTATTCAAAGATTGAAAAAAATAGGAGCAATACAAGATGTGATTTTAACTATTAAAGCAGATTTTATTGATCAAGACAGCATTTTAGAATTCAAAAAATACTCAAAAAAGTCAATTGCTTTTTTTAATGACAATATTAATAGATGTCCTAAAATACGTAGGGTAATCCCTTACTTTGACGAAGTTTATTCATTTGAAAAAGAAGATTGTTTACAATATGACTTGAAATTTATATCCAATTGGATCCAAAATGAGGAGAAGAGTGAAGAAATCTCAACTATAAAATTTGATTATGATGTTTTCAATATCAGTTCAAAAGACAATCGCTTTAAAATTATATCTAAAATTGCAAATGAATTAAAAATAAAAAACATTCCTTCAAAAATTCTTGTTTATGACAAAAAAAGAGGAAATAAGAACCCAAACATCGAATTCATATCAAAATACATTCAAATAGCTGAGGTTAATGATTATATTAAACGCTCTAAATTACTTTTAGACATTCACCGAAATGAACAAAACGGTCTAACATTTAGAGTATTTGAAAGCATGGGTTTGAACAAAAAATTAATTACGACAAATCCCAATATAGTTAATTACGATTTTTATAATCCAAACAACATTTTATTAATTAATGTACAAGATATTAATTTTGACAATGATTTTTTTGAAACGGATTATGAATCAATACCCGAAGAAATATTCAAAAAATACACCTTAAATCATTGGGTTGAAACTGTATTTGATTTACAAAAAACCTAAAAAATTTCACTTAAAGTATAACCTTACGCATTGATGCTAGTTAATTATTGAAAATATCAACCAAGAAATTCACAAAAATTTTTATTAATACGAACTATTTTTAAACTTTAAATATGTTAAAAAAAATAAATGAATATAGAAGAGTTTTAACAAAAACCCTTACCAAAAATATTGGCAATTCATACAAAAATCCAAATGTTGATTTATCCGAAAAAGTTAAAATTGAAAGGGTTTTGATCTGCAGGCCTAATCATAGATTAGGAAACTTATTGTTGATTACTCCATTTATTCAGGAAATCTCTTCTACTTTTCCAGAATGCAAAATAGATTTATTTGTAAAAGGAGGTCTGGGCCCAATTATCTTTAAAAATTATGAAAATATTAATGATATAATCGAATTACCTAAAAAGCCTTTTAAAAATTTACTACAGTACTTTTCGGTATGGATAAAACTAAAAAAACATCGATATGATATTATAATAAATATAGAAAAAGGTTCTTCATCTGGAAGAATTGCAACACAATTTGCTGACGCAAAATATAAATTTTTCGGAAAAGCAGATGAAAAAATCAATTCACAATACAAAGATTATGAGCATATTGCAAAATATCCGATTTACGACTTCAGACTTTTTTTGACTAAATTAGGATTTGAAAACAACACTAGCCCAATTCCATCATTAAATCTTAAGTTAAGTCATTCTGAGATAGCTGAAGGAAAAAAATTATTGGATAATATTGTCAGCAACGAAAAAAAAACTATTTGTATTTTTACTTTCGCAACTTCTGACAAATGTTATCCAGAATCTTGGTGGGAAGAGTTCTACGAAAAATTGAAAAAAGAATTCCAAATTAATTATAATATAATTGAAGTTTTACCTGTTGAAAATATTTCACAAATAGGATTTAAAGCCCCAACATTTTACAGTAAGGATATTCGTGAAATTGGCTCATTAATATCAAATACAGCCATTTTTATTGGTGCTGATAGTGGTATTATGCATTTGAGCAGCTCTGTTAACACAACGACAATAGGACTGTTCTCTCGTGCCAATCAAAATATGTACGAGCCTTATAACAACAGTAGTTTAGCAATAAACACGAATGAAAATAGTATAGACGAATGCATTAAAACAATAAAAAGCATTCTAACTAATAAATAAGACTCTAAACCTCTTTTGAAAGAAAAAGTACATTCAGATTTGTTTTTTTTACAACAACAGTTATTTATTCTCAATACTACAACATAAATTAAAATCATACAAAATCCACTTATATTTATTAACGATAAATTATGGAAAATCTCAACGAAGAAGTCCACAAAGCCCACGAAATAATCAAAGAAGGCGGAATCATCCTTTACCCGACGGACACTGTTTGGGGAATTGGCTGTGATGCCACAAATCCTGAGGCTGTCGCCAAAATATATAAACTCAAACAAAGAGCCGAAACCCAAAGTATGATTGTTTTGATGAATGGCGAGAAAATGATGTACAACGTTTTCAAAGACATTCCAGAAGTAGCGTGGCAAATTATGGATTTATCTGAAAAACCAACAACATTAATATTAGATAAACCAAGAAATGTGGCACCCAATTTAATAGCTGCTGATAATACTTTAGGAATCCGAATCGTAAAAGAGCCTTTCTGTTTTAAATTAATGGAAAAAATGAAGAAACCCTTGGTTTCCACATCGGCAAATATCTCAGGAAAGCCTACTCCAATTGCCTTTAAAGATATTAGCCCAGAAATTATAAAAGGTGTTGACTATGTTGTAAATTTGCATCGCGAAAAAATTGCCGGAAAACCTTCGACGATTATAAAATTAACGAACGATTCGCAGGTAAAAGTCATACGAAAATAGTTTGCAGTATTCAGTTTTCAGTTTTTAGTTGAGCAACTTTAAACTTTAAACTCTAAACAAAAATAATGAATTACAAATCAGCCTTAAATAATAAAATATTCGAAGTAATATCTCAAGCTTCCCAAGAACTTCACATCGAAAGTTATGTGATTGGAGGATTTGTGAGAGATTTAATTCTTAAAAGGGATTTCAAAAAAGACATAGATATCGTGGCTGTTAGTAGCGGAATTGAATTGGCTTTAAAAGTATCCGAATTACTTCCAAAAAACCCAAAAGTACAAGTTTTTAAAAACTACGGAACGGCAATGTTACGATTTGGAGAAATTGATATCGAATTTGTAGGTGCTCGAAAAGAATCCTATCATTTTGAAAGCAGAAATCCTGTTGTCGAAAACGGAACTTTGGAAGATGACCAAAACCGTCGTGATTTTACCATCAATGCACTTGCTTTATCTTTAAATAACGATAATTTCGGAGCACTTTCTGATCCTTTTAATGGATTGGAAGATATGAAAAATAAAATCATCAGAACTCCCCTAGATCCAGATATTACATTTTCTGACGATCCTTTGCGAATGCTAAGAGCTATTCGGTTTGCAAATCAATTGGGTTTTGAAATCGAAGAAAACTCTTTGCAATCTATTACAAAAAATGCTGATCGAATCAACATAATTTCTGGTGAAAGAATCGTCGATGAATTGAATAAAATCCTTTCGACGGATAAACCTTCAATTGGATTCTTATTGCTGTATAAAACTGGTCTTTTAGACATAATTTTACCAGAATTAACCGCTTTAAACCAAGTTGAAGAAATAGAAGGACAAACCCATAAAAACAATTTTTATCACACGTTGGAAGTAGTCGATAATATCTGCCCGAATACAGATGATGTATGGTTACGTTGGTCTGCTTTGCTACACGACATTGGAAAAGCACCCACAAAACGCTTCAACAAAAAACAAGGCTGGACTTTTCACGGGCACGAATTCCTGGGTGGAAAAATGGCAAAGATAATCTTCGAAAGATTGCGAATGCCATTAAACCACAAAATGAAATTTGTTCAAAAAATGGTAATGATGAGTTCACGTCCCATTGTACTTTCGCAAGATTTGGTAACTGATTCGGCTGTTCGACGTTTAGTTTTTGATGCTGGCGAAGATGTGGAAAGTTTAATGACTTTGTGCGAAGCCGACATCACGACTAAGAACCCCAATAAATTCAAGAAATACCACGAGAATTTTGAATTGGTTCGAAAGAAAATTGTGGAAGTGGAAGAGCGAGATCATGTTCGAAATTTTCAGCCTCCAATTTCAGGAGAAGAAATTATGAAGATATTTAATTTGCAACCTTCCCGCGAAATCGGAATATTAAAAGAAGCAGTAAAAGAAGCCATAATGGAAGGAGAGATTCCAAATGAATATCAGGCTGCTTATGACTTTGTATTGAAAAGAGGTGCGAAATTAGGGCTAAAGATTAACGCTTGTTGAATCTAAATTTAATTGAATTTGAAATATCTTTGCAAAAATTAATTCCAAACAATGAAAAAAGAGAATAAATCAGTAATAATCTGGCTACTTTCAGGTTGTTTTTTAGTTTTTGTAATGGTTGTTGTAGGCGGAATAACTCGGTTAACAAATTCCGGCTTATCAATGACCGACTGGCATTTAGTAACAGATACTTATCCACCACTTACTGAAACAAAATGGCAGGAAACTTTTGAACAATACAAACAATTTCCAGAATATCAAAAAATCAATATTCATAACGATTTTACACTTTCTGATTATAAATTTATCTACTTCTGGGAATGGTTTCACCGATTAATTGGGAGAATTCTTGGATTTGTATTCATCATTCCATTTGTCTATTTTTTGATTAAGAAAAAAATTGACAAAAACACATTAAACAAATGCTACATTCTACTGGGAATGGGCGCTTTTCAAGGGTTTTTAGGTTGGTTTATGGTTCGAAGTGGCTTAATTGACAATCCAGATGTGAGCCATTTTCGTTTATCATTACACTTGACTTTTGCTTTTATAACCTTTGCTTATACTCTTTGGGTAGCCTTAGATTTGATTTATCCTATTAGAAACAAAGCGATTCTTCCACTGAAAAAAATTGCCGTTTTCGCTTTGATTTTTCTGTTGTTACAAATAATATACGGTGGATTTGTAGCCGGTTTAAATGCCGGTTTAATTCACAATCACTGGCCAATGATGAGCGACGGACAATTCCTTCACGAAAGTGTAATTTTAGAAAAAGACACTTGGTTTCAAAGATTTACTGAAGGAAAAAGTGGAGTTCAATTTGTGCACAGAACACTAGCTTATGTGGTGGTTGGATTGATTTTGTTTTTATTCTTTAAAAGTAAGAAATATTCACTTACACAACAACAAAAAAATGGCCTGAATGCACTTGTTGTAATTGTGTTTATACAATTTACATTAGGTGTTTTTACTTTGCTATACAGCGTTCCATTGTGGCTAGGATTAACGCATCAAGTTGTAGCTTTCTTTTTATTAACAGCCATGACCTATAGTTTACACCGATTGTCAAAATAATATAATAATTTACACCTGACTATATTGTCAAATCTTTTTGTTTAACTCATTTAAATGTCTAAACTTGCTGCTGAAGATAAATTCCTGGATTTGTCAGATTACGGAAGGTCGATTGGAAAACTGTTTGCCAATCAATTAAAAAATACCCGATTTACACCCATTCACGTTACGATGCTTTTTGGTGTTTCTGGTATGATTGCCATATATTGTATCCTGCAAAATCATTACTTTTTTGCCAGTTTTTTTATCATTATAAAATCAATTATCGATGCAGCAGATGGAGAATTAGCGAGGATAAAAAACACCCCTTCTTACACTGGAAGATACCTCGATAGTGTGTTTGATATTGTCTTGAATTTTTTGTTTTTTATGACAATTTGTTATGTGTCAAAAACCTCTTTTTGGATGACATTATTAGCTTTTTTTTGCATCCAATTACAAGGCACTTTATACAATTATTACTATGTGATTTTAAGAAATAAATCGGTTGGCGGAGATACAACGAGCAAAATTTTTGAGTATAAATCACCTCGTGCTTTGCCGGGAGAAAACCAGAAATCAGTCGATATATTATTTAGAATATACACAATAGTTTATGGCATTTTTGATAAAATAATTCACGCTTTAGACAGAAATGCTTACAAGGTAAAAACGTTTCCTAATTGGTTTATGACCTTCGTTTCTATTTACGGATTGGGTTTTCAATTGCTGATTATTGCCGTAATGCTTCCTATGAATTTGATAGAATATATCGTTCCTTTTTTCATTATCTATTCCTTGTTGATTTTTGTCATAATAGGAGTACGAAAGTCCATTTTTAGAACTTAAATCACCATAGAAATAATCTATATTGAATTCATAAGTAATTAAACACCAGTGTTTTTAATAACGTTTATTTATTTTAAAAATTTAATACAAAATCATCCAATCCAATTTTTAAATTCTTGAACTTTTTCTCTACTAACAATCACTTCATCCTCCTTATAAGTAGGTAAAATGACTTTTAATCTTGAGTTAGAATACACAACAATTTCTTTAATCGCCCTTAACGAAATGATAAATTTTCGACTTATTCGGAAAAATTCTTTCGAATCAATTTCTCGTTCTAAAGTCTCCAAAGTGTGTTCAATCAAATAATTTCTATTGTCAAAAGTATGAATATAAGTACCCTTGTTTTCGCTGAAAAAACATTCAATTTCATCAGTCGAAATCACTTTGAGATATTGCCCTATTTTAACAGTAAAACGTTTTTTATAATTTTTTTCAAACGGATTAGAGAGCATCTTTTTTATCTGCTCAAAGTCTAATTCTAAACTTGATTCTTGTTTTGGTAATCGTGATTTAAATTTAGAAATAGCTACTTCTAAATCATCTTCATCAATAGGTTTTAAGAGGTAATCAATCGAGTTTAATTTGAATGCTTTAAGCGCATATTCATCATAAGCCGTTGTGAAAATTACGGCGCTTTTTATAGCAATTTTTTCGAAAATTTCAAACGATAACCCATCCGATAATTGAATGTCTAGAAAGATTAAATCCGGATGTTCGTTTTTAGAAAACCATTCTATCGATTCCTCAACTGAATGAAGCATCATTCCTACTTTAATGTTTAGCTTTTCGAGTTTACGTTGAAGCAATCTTGCAGCAGGTTTTTCGTCTTCGATTATTATTGTTGTCAATTATTTTTGGTTTAAGGTTTAAAAATTTAATGTTTCAGAATTGAACTCTTGAAATTTAAGTCAGTAATAATTTACTCCCATTTCTCACTTTTTTCTTTTTCCATAAATTCCTGGATTTTTCTTTCTTCCCAGTTTTGTCCAAAAAACAAGTTTCTACCAAAAACAGATAATCCGTGAACAGCCAAACCAATTCCCCAAAATAGTGCAGTTGAAAAAGTTTCCCATCTAAAAAAAACTCCTGTATCAAACGAACTTTTGGTGTAACTGGATGCAATTATAAATAGATTCACCAAAACATACACAAGCGCATGAACATAGAATCCTTTAATTCTTTTTACTCTCTTATACGCCAAACTGTAACGTTGATCTGGATTACTATTTTCCATTTGATATTCATCAAACATTCTTCTTGATCGTCTCATTTTCTTTTATATTTTAAATTATTATAAGTTATTGCTCGATTGTTCCTCTTTATTCATAAACGCTTTGATTTTTTTCTCTTCCCAGTCTTTGCTAAAAAAAGGCATATAATTAAAAACTTTTAAACCGTGAAATACTACTCCAATGCCCCACCAAAATAAAGGCCAATAAAACCATAAATGTTTTGGTGAAGTGAGAAGATTAACAGCCAAAAGACCTGTATTTACGACGATATAAGCGATTAAATTACCATAAAACCCTTTGATTTCTTCTACTCTTTTTCTCGCTCGAAAATAGCGTTCTTCGTCTTGATAATTATTTTCCATTTTTTTAGCTATTTATTTTTTACCAAAATTTAAAACATTGATAAAAGGATTATTATTTCCAAGTTGTTTTCTTATCTTCTTTACTCAAAATTTCTTGAATTTTCCGTTCTTCCCAATTAGAACTGTATCCAAAAACCTTAAAAGCATGCATCAATATGCCAAATCCCCAACCTGCTGCAGAAAACCAAAACCATTGAAATTCTGGCATATAAGTTAAGTTTATGAAGACCAAAACCGGTATTATGCAGCAATATGAAATTAAATTTCCATAAAACCCTTTGAGTTCTTCCACTCGCTTTTTGGCTCTGAAATAAGCACTGTTTTCATTGTAATTTACATTTGTTTCCATAATAGTAATTTGTTTGGTTAAAACTGGAATCTTGACAGTAAATATTTTTTCGCTCTGCTCTATCAAAACTTTTCTATTTGTAATAATTCCGTATCGATTGATGATGTTTTGCAATCCAACACCTTGACGCTCTTGCAAAACTTCTTTTTTTTGATAATCATTTTGGATGACTAAATAATCTCCTTCAATAAAAATACGAATGTGTAACGGCTTCTTTTCGCTAACCACATTGTGCTTCACTGTATTTTCCAATAAAAGCTGCAATGATAACGGAACCACCTTTGCTTCTGGATTAGATATAGTTGTAGGTAATTCATAAAACAAACTGTTTTCAAAACGCATTTTCAACAAATTCATATAGGTTTTGGCGAAGGCTAATTCCTCTTCAACCGAAACTAATTCTTTGTCTTTTTGTTCCAAAACATAGCGATAAATCTTAGATAAAGAAGTGGTAAAACGTTGCGCATTTTCTGGGTTTTCTTCAATCAACGAGCTCAAAACATTCAAACTATTGAATAGAAAATGAGGGTCAATTTGGTTTTTTAAACTTTCGAACTTTGCCGAAGCTGTTCCTGCAATGATTTTTTGTTCGATTACTTCTTTTTTAGAAGCTTGTTTCCAGTTAATCATAAAACTTCGGGCGTGCATAAAAGTGGAAACTCCTAAAGAAAGAATCACATAAAACATATGAACCCAAATCATTCTTTCACTAAAGAAATTTGAAACATCCATTTTTTGAAACACCACAAAAGTTAGATAGTCAATTCCTAAAACTATAGGAACTGTATATAAAATGGTGCAAATAATCCCAAAATAAACTCTTAAATTAGTTTGCTCTAACCAGTTCCACCTGCGGTCTAAAATAGCGTTGATTAATCCATTTCCAAACCCAATTCCGTAGGAATATAGAGCACTAACCAGAAAGGTAATCAATAAAGTTTTAGGTCTAAAATCAGCTTGTACTAATGAAAAAACAAGAGTAAACACTAAAGAAATCTTGAAACTATCAATAAATCCTTTTTTCAAAGTTCCCTGAATACTTTTTTTTATTTTGTTCATTATTACTTATAATTTAGGTTTAACAGTTCCCTAGTATTTTACTAAAACTAATTTATGGATTTAAAAAAATTATTTACAGTTTTTCAAAGCTGCTTCCGCTCTTTCCAAACCCCATTTTGGAGAAAAAGGTGTTTCAGGTTTAAAAGTAGCAAAAAGACCGATAGCTTTTTCAATTTGAGCACACATTGGTTTGGTATCTTTTCCCCAAAATTTTGCTCCCCCAATTTCAAATTCTGCTTTTTCAAAAACAACTCTAGGATTTTCAGGAGCAATAGCTTGTGCTTTGCCATACAATTCCATAACGGTTCCTGATAATTTTGGTCCGTTAGTCATTGGATCAAAAGCAATCCAGGCTGTATTAATCATCGCCTGAACAACTAAAAGCTCCGCGTTGTTGGGATTTTTTATTAATTCAATATCCAATGCATTTTGAGCTTTGCTTAACAACAAGTCTATTTGTTCTTTGTCTTTTGTTCCAAAAGCTGATGTTGTGTTTACCAACGCAACATAATAATTAGGCAACCAAGATGTTTGTTCCGCCGCCGCTATTCTTTCGAACATAGCTGATGCTTCGCTATTTTTCCCTTCTCCCCAAAGTTGAAAAGCTTTTCCCATCCCTTGCTCAAATTGTCCCTGAGCTGATACTAAATTTGTAATAAATAATACAATTACAATGATAATTTTTGTCATAATTTCTAGTTTTTAATTGGTTGATTAATTCTTGAGCAAATTTATATTGGTTTTAATAGTTTTGAAATTAACATTTACTGAACTGTTGAATATTGAGGATGAATTGTAGGAATCTTGCTTAACAGCTTCTCTATGTTACAAATTCTCCAACTGATTCGTTTTTTTGTCCTGGCTAATAGTCCAAAAGAAGCCCACAAAAAAGAATCTATCCGCAGTGGGAACTATCGCTTGGCTTTCATACACCCCGGTCGAATTTGGTGTATTAGCATAATTATATCCATACACATTTTTGATACCAGCAACATTGGTCACTGAGAAAAAAAGAATTTTTTGAGGTGAAATCAAATATGCCCAATTCACGCTTAGATTATTATAGGATTTCGTTTTACCATCCATAAAAACGGTGTCATTTGGATTATTGTAAGGTCTTCCGCTACTGAAAGTATATGTGGCTCCTATTTGCGAACGCCAATCTTGAATCCAATATTTGGTCACCAAAGACAAAGTATGATCGGCAACAAAACTGGGCGTGGCTTGTTTTGGAAAATTTTGATAATCCCGTTTTGTATCGATATAGGAATAGGAAATCCAGTATTCTAAATTTTTGATGTTTTTGATGTCCCTCCAAAACAGCTCTAAACCTTCGGCATATCCAGTTCCGCTGTTATTGAAATTACTATTGTAAACAGGTGACTTTGTGTCGTATTTCACTAAATTATCATAGCTTTTATAATAAACTTCTGCTTTGAAAATCTGCTTGTCCTTATTGAATTCATAACTCAAAATATAGTGTTGTGCTTTTTCAGCTTGCAAATGAATAGTGTATTTAAGATAATCGTTTTTTGGTGCTTGATCGAATGTTCCGTAAGCCATTGAAAACTGTTGATTTTTCGACACTTTATACGCCAAAGCTAATCTTGGGGCAATAGAACTTTCGTTCAATAAATAGTTTTTCGAAAATCGGAAACCCACTTTTGTAATCAAGTTATTGGTGAACAAAAAGTCTATTTCTGAAAAAGTAGCAAGAATATTCGAATGATATCCACTATTGAAATTGGTAATCGATTCCGAAAAATTAGTATAAAAATAATCTGCACCAAAACTAGTTTTTATTTTATCGGAAATGGGTTTTGCTAATTTCAATTTCAAATGACTGGCATTTTCTGAAGAGTCATAATTATAAACATCATAAATGCCATTATTTCGACTTTTAGCATAACTAATTCCAGCAAAAATGTTCCAATTATCTCCAAAACCACCTTTATAGGAAAGGTTCGAATACAAATTATTATTCTTGTTTTGGGTACGCAATTGTTCTGGATAATTAATATCATCCTGTTTTAAATCGAAATTGGCTGCTGAATAGGAAGCATAAAATTTCAGCAATCCTCGATCCAATTTTTGTCTAAAAACAGTTTCTCCACCAAAAGATTCATAGGGCTTAATCCATTCGATATTGTCAGGCAACAACGATTGATAGGGTTGCAAATTGATATAACTTGTATTAACGCTTAAAGAATTGTTTTTCCATTTTTGAGTGTTCCCAATACCTAATCCAACGGTCATTAATCCAATATCCGTTTTTTCTAAATCGGGTTCATCAATAGTATTCATCACCAAAACACTCGAAAGCGCTTCGCCATATTCAGCGGAATAACCTCCGGTAGAAAAAGTAGTTCCTTTGAAAAGCAAAGGTGAAAAAGTACTTCTCGTAGGTACATTATTTGCGGTTTGAACATAGGGTTGTGCCACTCGGAGTCCGTCAACAAAGGTTTGAGTTTCGTTTGCTTCTCCTCCACGAACAAAAAGTTTACCGCTTTCGCCAACAATTTGTGTTCCGGGTAATGTTTTAAAAGCCGAAACAATATCTCCGGGATTTCCAGCTGTTGTCAAAATATCCAAAGGTTTCAAAACAGAAACTCTCGATTTTCCACCGGATTCTATTGTTCCAGCAGTAATTAAAACTTCGTTTAATTCGGTTGCGTTACGTTTTAAAATTAGGGTTTGATTTTGGTATTTGCTCATAACAATTTCAACCTTTTTCATTTCAAAAGACAAAGCACTGATGACCAAAGTTTGGTTTCCATCGACTGTACTTGCAAAACTAAATTCGCCTGTATTATTTGATGTTGCGCCATCATAAGTTCCATTAATATAAATATTTGCATTGGGAATTGGATTGTTTTTTTCGTCAACTATTTTCCCGGAAATCGTCGTTTGAGAAAATGAAATAAGTGTAAAAAAGAAAATGCTAATGGGTAAAAATAGCTTCATAGTATGAGTTTTTGATGAAGCAAATGTATTTCTACAATTAGAATCTTGGAATATAAGTTTACTGAACTGTGGAATTTTGAGGATGAGTTGTATCATTGCTTGTTTTCTTTTATATTTACAACTAACAACTGCCTTTATGAAAACCGAAAAAGAAAAAATGATAGCTGGAGAATATTACTTGGCCGGTGACCCAATTTTAGTAAAAGAACGCCGAAAAGCGAAAAATTTACTCCACAGATTAAACGTAACCGAATACCGTTTGACCAAAAAAGCTAAAGAAATTCTACAAGAACTACTTCCAAATGTTGGCAAAAGTCTCTATATCGAACCTCCATTTCATTGTGATTATGGATACAATATTATTTGTGGTGACAATGTATATTTTAACGTGAATTGCGTTGTATTGGATTGCGCCCCAATAAAAATTGGTTCCAATGTATTTTTTGCACCCGGAGTACAATTGTATACAGCAGATCATCCTTTAGAAGCCGAACTAAGAAAAACACTCGAAAATGCGTTACCTATTTCAATAGGAAACGATTGTTGGATTGGTGGCAACTCTATCATTCTTCCAGGAATAACAATAGGAAATGGCTGTGTGATTGGCGCTGGTTCAGTACTTACAAAAGACATTCCCGATAATTCATTGGCGGTGGGAAATCCAGCAAAAGTGATTAAGAAACTCAACCAATAATTTCAATATCTAAAAATTTTATCAACAAATCCGAAATCTAAAATCTAAAATCTAAAATTATATTTTACCTTTGGCTTTTCAATAAAATACACATTATGGTTTATAAATTTAGAGTAATTCTCGATGCAGAAGAAGACATTTTTAGAGACATTGCTATACTTGCCGAGGATACTTTAGAAGATTTCCACAATGCCATTTTCAACTCTTTTGGATTTGACGGAATGGAAGTAGCTTCTTTTTACACTTGTGATGGCACTTGGAATCAGGAAGATGAAATTCCAATGTTTGATGCCGGCGATGTTCCAGGTGAACAAAAAACAATGAGCGATTACTTACTTTCGGACATTTTGGATACAGAAAACACCAAAATAATTTATGTTTACGATTTCATCAATATGTGGACTTTTCTGGTAGAATTAGCTGCTGTCGAAGAAATTTCTGCTGGAAATACGTATCCTGAAACTATTTTTTCCGTTGGTGAAATGCCAGCCGAAGCAATGGAAAAGCATTTCATTGCTGATGATGAAGAGGAAAATTATAACGAATTTGAAGATGACCTAGACGAGGAAGATCTTGATATGTTTGAAGGAGACGATAGTTTTGAAGACTATGGTTTTGAGGAAAATTGGAATTAAAAAAATAAGAAATTAATAATCAGGAACCAAGATGAAAGACTTCTATAGTGTCTGGCATCTTGGTTCTTTTGTCTAAAAAAACTAAAAAAAATGATCAACTTATTTAATACGCATATTGAAACTTTATCAATTCACAGAGTTGGAAACAAAAGCCGCAACGAGGCTATTTTCTTATCGGAACAATCAATCAATTTAAACGACGAAATTTTGCCTTTGATAAAAGAATATTTCTTCAAGCCTTTTAGAGATAAAGAGGAAAACTACTTTCAATTTGCCCACGAAGTCGATTTGGATTACAATGATATGTTTAAATTAGCTACTGAAATATTCGAAAATCCAAGTAGTTTACACGAAGTTTCCAAGAAAATTACGACTCATTTATTTGAGCAATCAAACCATCCTCACATTAAAAACGGGGAAGTTTATGTAGCGCATTTGACTAATGTAAATATCGACAACAATGTTGTGGATGCCATTGGGATATTCAAAAGCGAATTACAATCCGATTTTTTGCAGTTTGAAGAAAAAGATACCAATCTGGAAATGATTTTGCAACACGGGATAAACCTAAGTAAACTCGACAAAGGCTGTTTGATTTTTAATTACAAAAAAGAAGAAGGTTATAAAATACTGACTGTAGACAGCAATCGCTACGATGCTAGATATTGGTTAGAACATTTTCTTTCGGTAGATGCTTTTGAAGACGAGAATTTCATCACTAAAAAATACTTGAAATTCTGTCAAGGTTTTGCCAAAGATGTGGTTTTCCCAGCCGAAGACAAAAAAGAAGAAGTGATGTTTATGAATCGTTCTGTAAATTATTTTGCCAAAAATGACCAGTTTGAAGAAAGTAATTTTTTAAATGAAGTTCTGGATAATCCTGATTTACTTCCTGAATTTAAAAGTTACAAAGTTGATAAAGGAGAAAAATACAGCATCGAAGACGTAACATCATTCCCAATTGCCAATGCAGCCGTTTCTGATGCTAGGAAATCAATCAAAAATATAATCAGTCTTGATACAAACATTCAAATAAAAATGGATTTCATTAACCCTGAAAGCGCTGAAAAATATGTAGAAAAAGGTTGGGACGAAGAAAAACAGATGTATTATTATTTGGTATATTTCAATAAAGAAGTGAAAAATTAGTTTTCAGTTTTCAGTCGAAGTTCTCGAATTGAACCGAATCTTGCCTCGGCGAAGGAAAAGGAAAGGGTCAAGAAAACAGAATTCAATCCTCAATTATTAATATAATTGAGGATTTTTTATTTGTTCTCTTTATTCAGCATTCTTCTTTTGCTTTAAATTTATTATTTGTAGGTATTTAAATATATAAAAATTTATATTGTGTACTTAATCGATATTATTTGTATTTTAATCGTTTTTATTCTACATTTATTATCCCAAATCTAATAGACTTAATATGGACCACATCAAAATCAGAGAAAGAAATCTCTCCAGCAAAATTTTGTGTTCTTTCTTCGGACATAAAATTATCACTACCAGAAATGTGACGAATCACTTCAGGGAATATAAATGTTCTGTATGTGGTTTAGAATTGACAAATGATCTTAAAGGTCATAAAACATATCTGACTCCCGAGCTCAAAGACATTAATGAAACATTAAACAGTCTATACAAAAAAAAACATTACTCAATTTAATAAATCATCTAAAAGCCCCAAAAAGATGCTAACATTATTACTTATAAAAAGCCTTCTATTATTGAGACAATCGATAATAAGAAAACGCTTAGCCAGAACATCGGTAATTGATTTGCCGTTAAATTTAGAGCAAATTAAATACTAATTTATTTGAAATAGTTACATTAAATTTATTTAAAAATATTTATGGATTTATAATTCCGAGTAACAAAATCGAATGCGGAGCTTAAAACATTTCCCATAGATTTTGCTCTTTTGAAGTTCACATCATGTGTGTAATTAAACATTTCTAATTTTAGCTGCTCTATATGCTCCACAGGGGCAATACTATCGTTACCCATAATTTGCAATAATTTTTTGATACGGTATTCGGCCGAAAAAATTCTTTTGGCTAAAACTGCTCTTTCTTCATCTTTATATTGCTCTATGGAACTATTCTGTAGTTTGTCTTTGACCAATTTTACCATTGGATAATTTTCCTTAAAAAACTGTGGTCGATACACCTTGAAATTCCCTTCGTAACATTGCTGATCAAAATCGATAGGACGAATTTTGTATACTACCTGATCAAAGTCGTGACTAGGAACAATCACATAATTATATGCTCTCATATCACCAAGTAATCGAATCATACAGCGCTCATTAAACTTCACAAACTCTTTTGCGATTTGAGATTTTTCTGTTTCCGTACAATCCTTTAGCAACTTATTTATAAACACATCACCTGGGATTCCGATAATATGCTCTTCAATTAAAGTTTCTTTATATACTAAAAAATTTATTTTATCTGGAGATAGAATGTGCTCTAATTCAAGTCCGTAAACTCTGGAAGCGTCTGCTTTTTTTACATAAAAATGAGTGTAATTATCGTTTAGGATATTTCTAACTTTTATTCTGAAAGGCTTTGAATTTCCAAAAGTACAGTAGTCGATTGAATCGACATTCAAAAATTTAATTATGTTTAAATTCCCATCAGAAAGTAAAAGAGAATAGATTTTTTTTAAAACCAAATCTATTTCCAATCTTTCATATTCATTATAATACACTCGAATCCATAATGTATCTTGATTTTGTTTATCATATACAGTTACAGAACCCGAAAAACGCAATAAATCATCATAAGAAATTGCAACTTTGGATATACGGTCAAAACGCTCTAAATAATCCGATAGCGAATTATTTATAGGATAAGTAGGTTTCTTAAAAACCATTATTGGTACTTCACTCATTTTGAAAACATTTTATACAAATTTACATTAATATCGTTTGTTAATTCAAACTTAGACAATAAAATAGCGACCTTTTTATAATTGGAAAACTTGAATTCTGTATATCATTAAAGTCAATATTTAATAGTTTTCAAAAAACACTCATTTATATTATATTTGTAATACTATGAAATGGGCACAAACAATTATATTTTTCACATTTTTATGTTGCAATACATTTATTGTATCTGCACAAAATATTACTGTTGATGATACTAAAACAGCCCAACAACTTGTTGAAAAACTGGTAAACAGTGCTTGTGCCAACTTCACTAATTTTTCCGTAAGTGGTGATAATTTCACTCCTGGATATAATAGTTATGGTGAATTTACTAATGCTGGTGGGAGTTTTCCTTTTAAAGAAGGCATAGTCTTAAGCACTTGGAGTAGCATAAATTCTGTGGGACCTTTTGTCAGAAATCAGGGTAAAGGAAGTACTTCTTGGTTAGGCGATGCCGATTTGAATCAGGCATTAAGCATTACCTCTACTATTAATGCAACGTCTTTGGAATTTGATTTCGTACCACTGACCAGTTTCTTGAGTTTTAATTATATTTTTGCGTCAAATGAATATCAGGATGATTTTCCTTGTCGCTTTTCTGATGGTTTTGCCTTTCTGATAAAAGAAAAAGGCAGTACCGCAAATTATCAAAACTTGGCAGTAATTCCCGCGACAACAACTCCTGTATCCTCTAAAAACATTCACTCGTCAATCAGTTTTACAGACGGTTCTGGAAATGTAAAAAGTTGCCCCGGAAAAAATGAAAACTATTTTGGAAGCTCTAATATTTCGCCGACCAATACCAGCCTAATAAATTATGCCGGACAGACCATAGTTATGAATGCGCAAACGAATGTAGTCGTGGGAACAACCTATCACATAAAATTGGTAATTTCCGATGATGGTTCCAAAGATTTTGACTCAGCTGTATTTCTGCAAGCTGGAAGCTTTTCTCCAAAAATAGACTTAGGTCCAGATCGATTAATAACAAATAATCCTATTTGTGATGGAAATAGCTATGTAATTAACACACAATTATCGCCTACCTATACTTATAGATGGTATAAAGATGGCTCACTAACACCAATTTCAGGGCAAACAAATCCTTCTCTTACCGTAACTGACACAGGCAAATATAGGGTTGAAGTCGAATTGGGAAATCCAAATTGTACGGCAACTGGCGAAATAAGAATAGAATTCACTCCCAAAATTGTTTTATCAGACTTAACTTTGGCGCAATGTGATGATGATGGTAATGGAATAACTATTTTTAATTTAACCAAAGTAGACAACATCATAAAAAACAGTGATTTGACTTTAAGTGCCGTAGTTTATTATGAATCCCTATCTGACGCGAAAGGAAAATTAAATCCGATTGCGAATCCTGCAACATATCAAAACAAACCTTCAATTCCATCTCTTTTTGCCCGAGTTACAAATACTTTTGGTTGTGCAAATTATGCTGAAGTTAAACTTGTTATAGCCAACAATTCCATCGCCACACAAATTTCTGTATCCACTTGTGATGGAGATGCAGTTCAAGACGGTCTATATAAATTTGATTTGAATGCACAAGTGACACCACAAGTATTGTTTGGATTGCCAGCAGGAATGATAGTTGAATATTATTTAAACACAAGTGATGCCATTTCTCAAAAAAATCCTTTACCCAATATTTTCAGTAATACAGCAGCAAACCAACAAATTATTAAGGCCCGAATTGTAAACGGTCCTGATTGTTATGGTATCGTTTCAATAATGCTAGTAGTTAACACATTCAACCCACCCAATTTTCAGGACGAATTATCTTTTTTGTGCAAAGGGATTACAACTACTCTTTCAGTTTCTTCGGGCTTTTCGAGCTATTTATGGAATACTGGCGCTACTACAAATGTGATTCCTATTTCAGCTGCAGGCAATTATTCAGTTACTGTTACGGATGCAAATATTTGCACGGTTATTAAAAAATTCATTGTTACAAGTTCCGAAATTGCAACAATTACAGGTGCTATAGTAAATGATTTTGCAGCAAACGAGAATTCAGTTTTAATACAATATACCGGAGTTGGTAATTATGAATTTTCGCTTGACGGCTCTTATTTTCAAGACAATCCATTGTTTACAGGAATTGCTCCAGGAAATTATTTGGCTTATGTACGTGATAAAAATGGTTGTGGATTATCAGCCCCTTTTGAAATTTATGTTTTGGATTATCCACGCTTTTTTACTCCAAATGGTGACGGTTTTAATGATGTTTGGGGAATAAAAAATCTTGATTTATTTCCTAAAGCAACTACAACTATTTATGACCGCTATGGCAAATTTCTCAATGAACTTACTGCTATTAATCCCAGCTGGAATGGTACATATCTTAAAATTAACTTACCTGCCACCGACTATTGGTTCACTTTAAACTTTGGTGATGGGAAAATAATAAAAGGCCATTTTTCATTAAAAAGGTAGCTAATATTTATTATTTTTAGCAAATGAAAAAAACACTTTTTCTATTCTTTGTTTTCTCCTCCATAAGTTGTTTAGCACAGTTTAGCAAAACGCATTATATTCCGCCATTAACGGCTCAAAGCAATATGGCGGAAGACCAATATTTATATATTTCGACTCCGAATACAACCAACGTTAACTTTAAAATTATTGAAATTGGTGGAACTATAATAAATGGAGTCGTAAGCAATACTAAACCTTACAGGCACTTTATTGGACAAGGTGACACATCTCAATTATTCACGCCAAAAACTAGTATTGGAATTGTACAAAATAAGGGTTATATTGTTGAAGCCGAAGATTTAGTTTATGTAAGTGTAAGAGTTAATGCTTCCTTAAATAATACCGGAGGATATAATCATGCTGGAGGACTTGTATCCAAAGGAAATAGTGCACTTGGAAAAATATTTAGACTAGGTGCAATGCTCAATCCTCTTTATGATCAAAGTTTATTGAATTTTGCATCAATTCTATCCACAGAAAGCAATACCGTAATTACAATTTCTAATATTCCCGTTGGAACAATTTTTTCAGACGGCACAACTTATATTGGTCCAATAATCAAAACTTTAAACAAGAACGAAAGCTATGTTATAGCGTTAGAAAACATTAATGATGGGAATCCAATTTCTAACAGTTCCAAAATGATTGGGGCTTTAGTTGAATCTAACAAACCGGTAGTCGTGAATTCTGGTTCATTTGGAGGGAGTAATAGTTCGGTTGTTAATGCTCAAGGTAATAGCGGAAGGGATATAGGTTTTGATCAAATAGTTTCTTTTGAAAAAACAGGAAAGGAATACATTTTTGTAAAAGGTATCGGAACAAACGAATTGGAGCGCGTATTACTAATTGCACATAATCCAAACACAATAGTTTATTTGTATGGAAGCCCGACTCCTTTTACCACATTAGTTAATACCGGTGACAATGTTGTCATAGATGGTAGTCAATTTATTGATGGAAATTTATATGTTACAACATCCGAAAGTGTTTTTGCTTATCAAAGTATTGGAGGATCTAACACAACTAACAATCCTTCTGCCAATCAAAATTTATTTTTTGTACCACCATTAAATTGCGCCACACCAAACTCCGTCGATAATATTCCACAAATTCAATCAATCGGAAACACAACTTTTGTTGGAGGTTTAAACATAGTTACAGAAACAGATGCTTTAGTCAAAATAAATGGGGCGAATATCACAGCTTCAGCAGTTGCGATAATAGGAAATCCTGGTTTTTAGAGATATACCATCAATGGTTTGACTGGAAATATTAGCGTAAAATCTACAAAACAAGTTTATGTTTCTTATTTTGGCACCAATGGCGCAGCCACTTATGGTGGTTATTATTCCGGTTTCGACTTGAAACCCGAAATTGTATCCGACAAATTATCGGTTATCAATTCTTCTTGTATTCCAAATGTAGTTTTAAAAATTAACACTTTGTCATCCTATGACGTCTTTCAATGGTATAAAAATGATGCTGAAATTTCAGATGCTACAAGCAATTCTTATACTCCAACTCAGCCTGGATTTTATCAAGTAAGAGGTTCTATTTCTGCTTGTGGAACGACTATTTTTTCAGATAAAATTCCTGTAAGTGAATGTCCTACCAATTTAGATAATGATTTGGCTAACGACAACATTGATTTAGACAATGACAATGACGGAATTACTAATTGCACTGAATCGTATGGCAATCAAGACATCAATGTTTCGAATCCTAATCTAGGAAATATTAGTGTTGGCAATTATTCCAATTCATTTACTGGAACAATTTCAACAGCAGGAACTGGATTACCAGCAGGAACATTTACGGGAAGTGCAGATGGCAGTTTTGTAACTGAAATTCCTGCTGGAAAAGACAACAGCGTAACCTATACAATGACTTTTGCACAACCAATAAGTGTAGGAATTGAATATGTTCCTGCAGCGAATTCTTCTGATTTATTAAATGCTGATGCCGAATATGTTGTGAATTCAGACATTAATAAAACCATAACGGTTCTCAATCCAAACAATCAACTATTAATTGACACCAATTATGATGGTATTTACGAAACCGGAGTAACTGAGTATTCTTCATTTGAAATAAGATTTAGACTCAACAACACAACTCCTTTAGCCGCCGGAACTGGAACTTTCAAGTTTTTGACTTATTTGTCAAATACCATCAGTTTTACGCATAAAAATCTATCTGACGACCTGCCAAATAAATCAACTTTAAAGTTTTTTACAGCTTGTATTCCAAAAGATTCTGATGGCGATGGAATCGCCGATCAATTGGATTCCGACAGCGACAATGATGAAAACCCAGATACAATTGAAGCACAAATAAACGCTTCGGTTTCTTTATCAAATAATGATACTAATAATGACGGACTAGACAATGCTTTTGAACCAGGATTGATACCAGTTGATACTGACAATGACGGAGTTTTAGATTATTTAGATTTAGATAGTGATAACGACGGAATTCTGGATTCAGTTGAAACTGGAATTGACTCAGATGCTGATGGAATTCGAAATTACCGTGATTTAGACCTTGATAAGGATTTGTGTTATGATGTCATTGAAGCAGGCTTTACAGATGCCAATGGCGATGGACTTCTTGGAGGAATTGCTCCGCCTACAGTTGATTTAAATGGAATTGTTACTAGTGGGATTGGTTACTCAACTCCAAATATAAATTACATTACTTCTGCGCCAATTTTAATAACAACACAACCCATAGTTGCGCCAACTTGCGAATTACAAAATGCAACAATAACTTTAGTTGATAATGGTGTAAATGCGTATCAATGGCAACTTTCGAGCGATGGCATTACTTGGAATAATCTTGCTGATAATACAACTTATTCCGGAACAACAACAAATACCTTATTATTGACAAGTGTGACTAATTCGATGAATGGTTACAAATATCGCGTTCAATTGAGCAAGAATGGAAACTCTTGTGGTTTGACTTCAGCTGAAACCACTTTGACAGTATATGTTTTACCAGTTGTCAATGACATTTCTATTATACAATGTGATGATGATTTAGATGCGATTTCTAGTTTTAATCTAACGGTAAAAAACAATGTCATTTCAAGTGACTCTGCCAATGAGACTTTTACTTATTACACTTCTTTGGGTGGAGCTAATACTGCAATTCCGGCACAATTGATTGCAACACCATTAGCATTTACAAACACAACTGCAGGCTCAATGCCAGTTTGGGCTAGAGTTGCAAATTCAAATGGATGTTTTAGAACTTCGCAAATAACCTTAAAAGTTTTGGCAACCAATATCCCTTCAACTTACAACATTCAAGTTCCTCCTGCTTGTGATGACTTCTTGGACAGTAATGGAAATAATAATGCCAACAATAATAAACGAGACGGAATTGCAACTTTTGACTTAAGTCCAACTAAAGCAATCATTCAAAGTCTTTTACCAACAACAGTTGGAGTTGTTTACAATATCAATTATTATAGGAATCAGGCTGATGCCTTATCTGAACTGAATGTTATTACTGACATTGTCAATTATAGAAATATTGGTTATCCAATTACTCAAGATATTTGGGTTCGTGTCGATAGCGATGTAGACAATGCTTGTTATGGTTTAGGTCCCTTTGTGACTTTAACAGTTGAAAAATTACCTTTTGCAAATCCTGTTTCAATTCCAAGACAATGCGATGACGATCAGGATGGAATATATATTTTTAATACGGCTTCTTTAGAAACCACTTTATTAGGAACGAACCAAACGTTTCCGGTTACTGTGACCTATTTTGATGCTGCAAATAATCCTTTGAAGGATTCAAATGGTGTTCTGATTAACAGCCCATTTCCTGCTACTTTCTCAACAACCTCACAAACCATAAAAGCTGTCGTCACTAATAATACAACTTTGAAATGTTATGATGAAACAACCATTCAATTTATTGTTGATGATCTACCGGAAGCTTTCGCCGTTCCGGTTTCATTGACAACAATTTGCGATGATGAGTTAGATCCAATCACTCAAGATGGAAAATATGCTTTTGATACATCTACTTTTCAAACAACAATTTTGAACGGGCAAATTGGAATGACTGTAAAATACTTTGACGAAAATGGAAATTCATTACCAAGTCCGTTGCCAAATCCATTCATTACCAGGACGCAAAATGTAAAAGTTGTTGATGAAAATTCAATCAACACAACTTGTAGCGCCTCGATAACTATTCCATTTGTAGTGCTTCCTCTTCCAAAAATAAATTTGAACGCAGATGGAGGTGAAGATGAATTCGTCTGTACAAACGATCCTACTTTCTATGTTCAACTCAATGCGGGTATTAAGGATGGCTCTTCACCGGACAATTAAACTTATGTATGGTCAAAAGACGGAACTATTCTAATTGGTAAAACAGACTATACTTTAGATGTAAATTAAGAAGGTGTATATACTGTTGAAGTACTAAATAGCTTGGGTTGTGGTTACGGTCACAAACGAACAATCAAAGTTACTGCTTCGGATGTGGCACATATAGATTCTATTAAAATTGTTGATATGACTGACATCAATACTGTTACAGTGAATGTAACAGGAACAGGCGTTTATGAATACAGTTTAGACGAATATTATGGACCTTATCAAGATTCCAATTTCTTTGGGAATGTGCCAGCTGGAATTCACGATGTTTACATTAATGATAAAAATGGATGCAGGCCAATTACTAAAACCACGATTGCCGTTGTTGGTGTGCCAAAATTTTTCACTCCAAACAATGACGGATACAATGATTATTGGAGTGTAAAAGGAGTAAATGCTAGTTTCAATACCAATTCCATCATTTATATTTTTGATAGATATGGAAAACTCCTCAAACAATGGGTTCCTGCATCAAGTGAAGGTTGGGATGGAACCTTTAACGGAACCCCATTACCATCAGATGATTATTGGTACACAATAAAACTAGAAGACGGAAGAGAAGCAAAAGGTCATTTTAGTTTGAAACGGTAAATGAAACTCAGATATAAAGCATAAAAAAAGCCATTCTTTCGAATGGCTTTTCTAATATAAACATAGATTAGATTTTAAATCTTTTTCTATCAGTCTCTGTCAAATAGATTTTTCTCAAACGAATAGATTTTGGAGTAACCTCAACATATTCATCTTTTTGAATGTATTCTAAAGCTTCTTCCAATGAAAAAATAATTGGAGGGATAATCCTTGCTTTCTCATCATTTCCAGAAGAACGAACATTAGATTGTTTTTTCATTTTAGTAACGTTCACACACATATCATCGCTGCGAGAATTTTCTCCAATTACTTGACCTTCGTAAATTTCATCATTAGGACTAACGAAGAATTTACCACGATCTTGTAATTTATCAATAGAATAAGGAATTGCTTTTCCATTTTCCATAGAGATTAACGAACCATTATTACGTCCAGGAATTTCTCCTTTGAAAGGCTCATATCCTATGTAACGGTGTGACATAATTGCTTCACCGGCGGTAGCAGTCAACAATTGGTTACGCAATCCGATAATTCCACGAGATGGAATATTGAATTTTATAATCATACGTTCTCCTTTACCTTCCATACTCAACATTTCACCTTTTCGGATAGAAACAAACTCTACAGCTCTACCAGAAAGATTCTCTGGTAAATCGATAGTTAATTCCTCAATTGGCTCACATTTTTTACCATCAATTTCTTTAATAATAACTTGCGGTTGACCAATTTGCATTTCATATCCTTCTCTTCTCATTGTTTCAATAAGAACTGATAAGTGAAGAACTCCACGTCCAAAAACCATAAATTTATCAGCTGAATCAGTTTCACCCAATTTCATTGCAAGGTTTTTTTCCAATTCTTTTGTCAATCTGTCTCTAATATGTCGAGAAGTTACAAATTTTCCTTCTTTACCAAAGAAAGGTGAATCGTTAATAGTAAACAACATACTCATTGTAGGCTCATCAATAGCAATGGTTTGTAAAGCTTCTGGATTTTCAAAACAAGCGATAGTATCACCAATTTCAAAACCTTCCACTCCAATTATTGCACAAATATCTCCAGCAATTACTTCTTGCA
The DNA here is from genome assembly GCF_043780635.1 of Flavobacterium sp. GTDB lineage: Bacteria > Bacteroidota > Bacteroidia > Flavobacteriales > Flavobacteriaceae > Flavobacterium. Next base: position 10,888 of record NZ_JAYWCK010000075.1, on the reverse strand, counting down.
CTTTTTTACGTCCTAAACCTTCAAAAGTGTGTAATTCTTTTATTCTTGATTTTGTAATTTTCCCATCTCTTTTTACCAAAGAAATTGGCATTCCTTCTTTTAAGACACCTCTTTCAAGACGACCAATCGCGATACGACCAGTAAATGCAGAAAAATCTAAAGATGTAATCAACATTTGTGGTGTTCCTTCAGATACTTTTGGAGCTGGTACATTTTCAATAACCATATCTAACAATGCTTCAACATTATCAGTTACGTTTTCCCAATGATCAGACATCCAGTTATTTTTAGCTGAACCATAAACAGTTGGAAAATCCAATTGCCACTCTTCAGCACCCAATTCATACATTAAATCGAAAACTTTTTCATGAACTTCTTCAGGAGTACAGTTTTCTTTATCAACTTTATTAATAACAACGCATGGTTTTAAACCAAGGTCAAGTGCTTTTTGTAATACGAAACGTGTTTGTGGCATTGGACCTTCAAAAGCATCGACTAATAGACAAACTCCGTCTGCCATATTAAGTACTCGCTCAACTTCTCCACCAAAATCGGCGTGACCAGGAGTATCAATAATGTTAATTTTTATTCCTTTATAAACTACAGAAACATTTTTAGATGTAATTGTAATACCTCTTTCACGCTCCAAGTCATTATTATCAAGAATTAAGTCTCCAGCATTCTGGTTGTCACGAAATAAATGACAATGATACATAATTTTATCAACCAAAGTAGTTTTACCGTGATCGACGTGGGCAATAATTGCAATGTTTCTAATAGCTTCCATCTGAATTTTTTTAAGGTTGCAAAGGTACACTTTATTTTCATATAAAAAATCTTTATGTAATTGTTTGCAATTTGTTAACAAAATAGCATTCAAAAAATCTCATAAAATAAGTTTTAAATGATTTTTATTAATTACCTAATAATTTAATTATATTTGAATAATGAAAAACAAGACGAATCAAATAACCATAGTTTACATACTTGTATCCATATTTTTGGCTATTACTTATCGTGAAGTGTTAAAAAATATTCTACCAGCATATCATCATTCATTCAGTTTTATAAATGACATCTTATTTATATTTATCTCCGGAATAATTCTTAAGTATGTTTTATACAAAAATGACATTAAAAATTCTGAAATCTTTAAAAAATTGCAGCATACAAATAATGAAATTAAAGAGTCTAATGAGAGATATGATATTGTGTCAAAAGCAACGAGTGATACCATTTGGGATTGGAAAATTCAGGAAGACAGAATGACCTGGAACAAAGGAATTGAAGGTGTTTTTGGGTACAAACAAGATCAGATAGGGGAAAGTTCTAAATGGTGGTTTGATAACATTCATCCGGAGGACAGCATTAAAATGTCAATAAAACTATATTCCTTTATCGAACAAAAAACCGAAAAATGGCAAGATCAATATCGATTTAAATGTGCCGATGGTTCTTATAAATACGTTTTAGATAGGGGATTTATCTTAAAGGATGAAAATGGAAAATCCGTGAGAATGATTGGAGCAATTCAAGACATAACCAAACAAAAAGAAGAAGAACAACGACTTAAATTGTTAGAAACCGTAATTACTCACACCAAAGATTCCGTTATTATCACCGAAGCTGATTTAAATAACGAAAAAATACCTAATATCGTTTATGTAAATCCCGCATTTTCTGTTACTTCAGGATACAATTCCGATGAAATTATTGGAAAATCACCAAATATCTTTAAGGGTCCTAATTCTGACAGCCAAGAATATAAAAAACTAATTGACGCTATTAAAAACAAAGAAGAATGTCAGGTAGAAACTCTCAGTTACAAAAAAAACAAAGATGAATATTGGGTCAACTTCTCAATGTTGCCTGTTTATGATTCAGATGGAGAACTTTCGCATTGGGTTTCGATTCAAAGAGACATTTCAGAAGAGAAAAAGCAAGAAGTTGAAAAAGAGCAACTTATAAAGGAGTTAACTCAAAACAATAAAGATTTACAACAATTCTCCTATATTACTTCACACAATCTTAGAGCACCATTATCAAACTTAACCGGGCTATTGAATTTAATTAACGATATTCCTATAAAAGATCCAGAACTAAAAGAAATTTTGGATGGATTTAATAAATCTACTCATTTGTTAAACGACACAATTAATGACTTGGTAAAAGTAATCATCATTAAAGACAATCCATCTATTGAAAAGGAGAATCTAATGCTAAAAGACATTTTTGAAGACGTTTTTAGTCAACTTGAATTTCTAATTGGCTTGCACAAACCCATAATAAAATTTGACTTTGAACAAGTCTCATTTTTAAATACAAACAAGTCTTACTTAGAGAGTATTTTATTAAACCTATTGACAAATGCGATAAAATACAAATCCGAAACCCGAAAATTAAAAATAAATATAACGGCCAAACAATTTGATGATGATGTTGTTTTAATCTTTAAGGATAACGGAATTGGAATCGATTTAGAAAGAAATAGAGATAAAATTTTCGGACTCTATCAAAGATTTCATGACTATCCTGACAGCAAAGGATTAGGGTTATATCTTGTAAAATCCCAAGTGGAAACTATGGGAGGAACTATTAGTATAGAAAGTAAAGTTAATATTGGAACTACATTTACATTAACGTTTAAAAATAAATAAAATGTTAGAAACAGTTTTATGCATTGATGACGACCCCATAACTCTGATGTTATGCAAAATGGTCATTACCAAGGCATCTTTTTCAAATGAAATAGCTACAGCCAAAAACGGAGAAGAAGCTCTTAAATACTTTAATGCACTCAATCAAACTAATTCCAATAGCGAATTTAAAAAACAACCCCAATTGATCTTTTTAGATTTAAATATGCCCGTAATGGGAGGCTGGGATTTTTTGGATAGTTTTAGTACCGCAGAGTATTCTGATTATAATGATACAAAAGTTATCATTCTTTCCTCAACAATTGATCCTGAAGATTTAGAAAAATCAAAAAAATATCCAATGGTAATTGATTTTTTATCAAAACCCATTTCTAAAGAAATGCTCGAATACTTAAAAGATAAAATTTAATAATACTCCATAAAAAAAGCCCCGCAAACTGCGGGGCTTTTCTATATTAACAAATTGTAATTATTACAATTTAGCTACGTGTTTCGTTAATTTAGATTTTAAATTAGACGCTTTGTTATCATGAATGATATTCTTTTTAGCTAATTTATCAATCATAGATATTACGCTTGACAATTTTGAAGTAGCATCTACTTTATCAGTTGCTATTCTTAATGCTTTAATTGCATTACGAGTAGTTTTATGTTGATATCTGTTTAAAACTCTTCTTTTTTCGTTGCTTCTAATTCTCTTTAAAGCTGACTTATGATTTGCCATTTTCTTGAATGATTTTTTCTTTATTAATTTTTTATTGTAGTCCCTAGGGGAATCGAACCCCTCTTACCAGGATGAAAACCTGGCGTCCTAACCGATAGACGAAGGGACCATCCTTCTGTAATGCGGATGCAAAAATACAACTATTTTTTAGACGTGCAATAGTAGGCGCAAAAAAAATTATTTTTTTTTAATATGCCTTCGCAAATAAAACTCTTCCAATCGAAGAATTCCCAGTGAGAATACAGGTTCCAGCCTGCTCTACTCTATTTAAAGGGATACATCTAATAGTAGCTTTTGTCAAGTTTTTTATTTTCTCTTCAGTTTCAGCAGTTCCGTCCCAATGAGCAGATACAAAGCCTCCTTTACCATCTAAAACAGCTACAAACTCCTCAAAACTATTTACTTCCGTTATATGAGTATCTCGATAATCAAGAGCTTTATTAAATAAATCGACTTGAATTTGTTCCAAAAGATTTTTGATATAAATCGCAATTCCGTCTTTAGAAACTATCTCTTTTGACAAATTATCGCGTCTTGCAACCTCAAAAGTTCCGTTTTCTATATCCTTTGGTCCTACTGCAATTCGAACAGGAACTCCTTTTAATTCCCATTCAGCAAACTTAAATCCTGGTTTTTGAGTTGTTCTATTGTCAAATTTCACAGAAATATTAAGTTTTTTTAATTCTGAAGTTAATTTATTCACTACAGCAGAGATTTCTTCTAATTGTTCCTCTGTTTTATAAATAGGAACAATAACCACTTGAATTGGCGCCAAAGATGGAGGTAAAACTAATCCTTTATCATCTGAATGAGTCATTACCAAAGCACCCATCAATCTAGTAGAAACTCCCCAAGAAGTTCCCCATACATGTTCTTGTTTTCCTTCGGCATTTGCAAATTTTACATCAAAAGCTTTGGCGAAATTCTGCCCTAAAAAGTGTGAAGTTCCGGCTTGCAATGCCTTACCATCCTGCATTAAGGCTTCGATACAATAGGTTTCTTCAGCGCCTGCAAAACGTTCGGTTTCAGTTTTCAAACCCTTTATCACTGGAATTGCCATAAAATTCTCGGCAAAATCAGCATATACATTCATCATTTTTTCAGATTCCTCAATAGCTTCACTTCTTGTTGCATGAGCGGTATGTCCTTCTTGCCATAAAAACTCAGCCGTTCTAAGAAACAATCGAGTTCTCATTTCCCATCGAACAACATTTGCCCATTGATTAATTAATAAAGGTAAATCTCTATAAGATTGAACCCATCCTTTATAAGTGGACCAAATTATTGCTTCACTTGTAGGACGAACAATGAGTTCTTCTTCGAGTTTTGCATTGGGATCTACCATTAATTTACCCGGATTATCAGGGTCATTTTTCAATCTATAATGAGTCACAATGGCACATTCTTTGGCGAAACCTTCGGCATTTTTTTCTTCGGCTTCAAACATACTTTTTGGAACAAACAAAGGAAAATAAGCGTTTTGATGCCCTGTTTCTTTGAACATTCTATCTAATTCTGCTTGCATTTTTTCCCAAATTGCATAGCCGTAAGGTTTGATAACCATACATCCTCTAACTCCTGAATTTTCAGCTAAATCGGCTTTTACAACCAGCTCGTTATACCATTTTGAATAATCTTCTTCTCGTGTGGTTAGGTTCTTGCTCATATTGAATAGTTTGGCACAAATTTTGTTTTGTTAATTTTAACTAAATAGTTCCGCAAAACTAACTATTTTTGTATTGTCCAACAATAAAAAACCCTATTGATATGAAAACTAATATTTTTTCCTCCCAAAAAGCTATACTTTATTCATTGATTGGATTTTTAAGTGCTCTACTAACATCTTGTGGGTCTTATCAAAATAGTTCTTATTATAACAATGACGGTATATATGGAGCTTCAGGAAATGTAACTCAAACTAGTTCAAGCAATCATTACAAAGAGTATTTTAACTCTTTGCAAAATGAAAATAACACTATAAATGACACAACTGTAGTAATAACCCAAGACTATCCTGACTGGGGAAACAATACTTCAACAACTTCTGTAAATGTATATGCGGATCCTTGGAGTATGTCATTTGGTTTTGGTTTTGGTTTTGGATATGGTTATCCTTATTATGGTGGTTACGGTTATGGATATGGCTACCCATATTATGGTTACGGTTGGGGTTATCCTTACTATGGATATGGTTGGGGTTATCCTTACTATGGTGGATACTATCCTTATTACGGATATGGCTATAATAACAATTATTCCTATAATTCAAGCCGAAGAGGTTCTTCTTACGGCAATAGGGTAGATGGCGGTAGATATTCTCAAAGCCAAACCAATGCAACACGAGGAACAAATTATTCTAATGTTAGAAGAGGTTCTACCAATAGCGCAACTAGAAACAGTTCGTCATTTATGACAAGAGATTATACCCAAAATAATTCTAACTATAATTCGTCAAGAACAAGAACTAACACTAATACAAACGGCACCAGAAGTTCTAGCTATTCCAACACAAGAACTTATAGTCCTAGCTCAAATAGTTCAAATAGCTATAATAGCGGAAGCAGTAGCAGTAGATCGTCTGGCGGTGGCGGATATAGTGGCGGTGGAAGATCATCTGGCGGTGGCGGTGGCGGTGGAAGAAGATAATTGTTTTTTCGTTTTGTAAAAAAGTATAAAACCTTAATTGAAAAAAGATGAAAAATTACTTATTCCTTTTATTTGCTGGGTTCACTTTTAGTGTTGCTCAATCACAAGAAATTCCTGACGTCATTCGTTATGCACAAGATAATTTAAACGGAACAGCTCGTTTCAGAGCTATGAGTGGTGCTTTTGGAGCACTTGGCGGAGATTTGTCATCCATAAATGTAAATCCTGCAGGTTCTGCCGTTTTTACAAATAATCAAATCACGATAACCCTAAGTACTTTCAATACGAAAAATGATTCTAATTATTTTGGAACAACCACTTCAACTTCTGACAATTCTTTTGACTTGAATCAGACTGGAGGTGTTTTTGTTTTTAAAAACCAAAATCCATCTGGTGATTGGAAAAAGTTTTCGATGGCGATCAACTATGAAAATATGAATAATTTTGACAATTCAGTATTTTCTGCTGGAACTAATCCAACTAATTCTGTTGCCAATTATTTTGTAAGTTATGCAAATGGTGTACCAAAAACCGTTTTAGATAACTCAAGCTATGGCGAATTAGATCACGGAGGTCAACAAGCTTATTTGGGATACTGGGGCTATGCAATCAATCCAGTAAATGATACCGACAACAACACACAATATGTTTCAAACGTTACTGCTGGTGGCAATTATCATCAGGAAAATAGCATCTATTCTAATGGATATAACGGAAAATTATCTTTTAACGCTGCCACTTCATATAAAGATAAATTGTATTTAGGCATAAACTTAAATTCGCATTTCACAGATTTTACACAATCTTCAAGTTTTTATGAACACAATAATAACCCTGTGAATGCTGAATATACTGTAAAAAACTTACGCTTTGATAATAACTTATACACTTACGGCACAGGATTTTCATTTCAAATTGGAGCCATTGCAAAAGTCTCGAATGAAATTCGTTTGGGATTGGCTTATGATTCGCCTGTATGGTATAATTTGAGTGATGAGTTCTCGCAAAAATTAGTTGCTGTGAGTGCAAATACTATTAATGAATTACCCCCAGATATTCCAGACTCACAAATTATCAATTATTATGCTCCTTACGAATTAGATACTCCAGGGAAACTCACTGGAAGTTTTGCATATGTCTTTGGGAAAACCGGATTAATAAGCATTGATTACTCCATAAAAGATTATGGTAGCACTCATTTTAGACCAGAAAATGACCCTTATTATAGAGAAGTAAATAATGAAATGAATAACATTCTTAATAATTCAGGGGAACTGAGAATAGGTGCCGAATATAAAATCAAGGAATGGAGTCTTCGAGGCGGATATCGTTTTGAAGAAAGTCCATACAAAAACGGAACAACTATTGGTGACTTGAATAGTTTTTCCGGAGGTTTAGGATATAATTTTGGGATGTTTAAATTAGATTTTTCATATTCTAATGCACAAAGGAATTCGCAACAAGGATTCTTTAACCAAGGTTTTACTGATGGAGCCGGAATCAATAGAACAAACAATAACTTCTCAATGACTTTATTGTTTGAAATGTAGCCTTTTAGATAATAAATTTTAATAGAAAACCATTTCATTTATTGAAGTGGTTTTTTGATTTCAAAAGCTCATAAATAAACAAAGATTTATGCTCCTTAAAATAAAAATTGTAATTTTGCCAACTTCCCAAATTATAGGGATTATAAATATATGAGAACCAAGTCTTTAAAAAAAAATAGAATAAACGTGATCACTCTAGGGTGTTCAAAAAATGTGTACGACAGTGAAGTGCTAATGGGGCAACTAAAAGCCAGCGGAAAAGATGTCGTTCACGAAGAAGAAGGAAACATCGTTGTTATCAATACCTGTGGATTTATTGATAATGCCAAGGCAGAATCAGTAAATATGATTTTAGAATATGCTGACAAAAAAGAGCGAGGTTTAGTCGATAAAGTTTTTGTAACCGGATGCTTATCCGAACGTTACAGACCTGATTTAGAAAAAGAAATACCCAATGTTGACCAATTCTTTGGCACAACCGAATTGCCTGCATTACTAAAAGCTTTGGGAGCTGATTATAAACATGAATTGCTAGGCGAACGTTTGACGACGACTCCAAAAAATTATGCTTATTTAAAAATTGCCGAAGGCTGCGACAGACCTTGTAGTTTTTGTGCCATTCCATTAATGAGAGGCAAACACGTTTCACAAACCATAGAAAAACTGGTAAGAGAAGCCGAAGGTTTGGCTAAAAATGGCGTGAAAGAATTAATATTGATTGCCCAAGATTTGACTTATTATGGTTTAGATATATACAAAAAACGTAATCTTGGAGAATTATTAGAAGCATTGGTAAAAGTCGAAGGTATTGAATGGATTCGTTTGCATTATGCCTTTCCTACTGGTTTCCCAATGGATGTTTTGGAAATTATGAAGCGCGAACCTAAGATTTGTAATTATATCGATATTCCTTTGCAACACATTTCTGATTCGATTTTGAAATCCATGAAACGTGGAACGACGAAAGAAAAAACTACCAAATTATTGCAAGAATTTCGCAAAGCTGTTCCCGGAATGACCATTAGAACCACATTAATTGTTGGTTATCCTGGCGAAACTCAGGAAGATTTCGAAATTTTGAGAGATTGGGTGCAGGAAATGAAGTTCGAGCGTTTAGGCTGTTTTACTTATTCACATGAAGAAAATACAGGTGCTTATGATTTGGTTGACGATGTTCCCGAAAACGTGAAACAAGATCGTGCCAACGAAATTATGGAAATTCAATCGCAAATTTCCTGGGATTTGAACCAAGAAAAAATTGGTAAAACCTTTCGTTGTATTATCGACAGAAAAGAAGGCGAGCATTTTGTGGGAAGAACCGAATTCGACAGTCCGGATGTTGACAATGAAGTCCTTATTGACGCGTCAAAACATTATGTAAAAACTGGAGAATTTGTAATGGTGAAAATTACTGATGCAACAGAGTTTGATTTATTTGCAGAACCTGTTTAAATTTACAATTTTAAAACTCTAAATATGAAAACGACAAAAACATTTTTAGCAATCTTATTTATGTTATTATCGATTACTACAATTTCTGCACAATATGGAAATGGTGGTTACGGTGGAAATAATGGATACGGTGGAAATGGATATGGAAATCGGGGCGGAATGAGCCAAATGGGCGGAATAAACCAACGAAGTGAACCCGAAAAACCAAAAGAAATACCTGCTGAAGTAACTGTTGCCAAAGTAATGGAGGACATGAAACCTGCTGTTGAACTTGACGAGCTTCAAGTAATTGCCATATCTAATGTTCTTATTGAAAGCATCAACACTCAAGGCAGAATTCTAAAACAAGATTCTACTCAAGACGAACAAATAAAAGATTTTCAGGCTCTTTCAGAAAATACTGATAGACAGATTATGAACTTTTTGAATAAAGATCAAAAAGAAAAATACCTTGCTTTTAAAGAAGAACGGAAGAATCCTAAAAAATCAAAATCAAAAGATAAAAAGAAATAATTCCTCTTTTTTGAACTTAACTTACGATCAAACGGCATGAAACATTTCTCAATAAGCTTTATTTATTTCCTGATAATAGCAATTATAACGACTTCCTGTTCGACTAATCCTTATAAAAAAAGCGAAAAATCATACAAAGAACAGCTTCATAACTATAAAGATAAGATTTCAAATATGGAACCGGCTAAGTTGGAAACCAGCAATACTGCCATATTGCCAAGTGAACTAGCTCCCGTTGATCCTTTAATTCTATACAAGGATACTTTATCCATAAAAGCTCCAATTGCATTACAAAACGGCATTAGTACCGAATGGATAAGCACCGTAAATTTCAATCTTAGGAAGCCAAATTTTATTATTATTCATCATACTGCTCAGGATTCATTAGCGCAAACATTAAAAACCTTTACCACAACAAAACCTCAAGTAAGTGCTCATTATGTAATTGCTGATGATGGAAGAGTCGTTCAAATGGTAAATGATTACCTTAGGGCTTGGCACGGAGGAACTTCTTCTTGGGGCAAAAATACTGATATTAATTCGGCATCAATAGGAATCGAATTAGACAATAACGGCATCAAACCTTTTTCTGATAAACAAATAATAAGCCTTTTAGCTTTGCTTACAAAATTGAAGAAGGATTATAATATTCCAACTCAAAACATAATTGGACATTCAGACATTGCACCAACTCGAAAAACAGATCCAAGTGCCTTGTTTCCTTGGAAACTTTTAGCTTTGAATGGTTTTGGTATCTGGCCGGATGAAGTTTTAGAAATCGCACCAGTTGACTTCAATGTGGAACAAGCGTTGAGAATCATTGGATACAACACCAAAAATCTTCCTTCTGCTATTTCAGCTTTCAAACTTCATTATATTCAAACTGAAGTTGATAGTGTTTTAGATGAAAAAACTATCAATACTATTTATAATATTTATATGAAACAATAGTTTCCTTTAATGAGTTACAATAAAAAATGGCTTTTTGAAAGAATCAAAAGGCCATTTTTATTTATAAAAAAACTGCCAAAACACTAAAAAGCTTCTTGGCAGTAAAAAAAATATTTTTAATATTATAGAATACTCAAATTAGAATCCGTAAACAACGGCTACAAGAAATTGAGAAGCAGATTTAGTAGGAGCCATATCCGAATCAACAAATACATCTTCAGAAGCACTATCAAGTCTCAACTCTGGAATAATTGCGAAACCACCTACTTTATAATTACCAGATAAAGTGAAAGCTGTTACATCTTTATCTCCTGAACCTTCTTTAAATTTAAAATATTCAGCACGTAATCCTAAAGCAAAAGCATCAGTAAGTGCATATGAAGGATATAAAGCTA
>NZ_JAYWCK010000074.1:0-26816 GCF_043780635.1 Flavobacterium sp. | reverse complement strand
AGAGTATGTCGTCGCCTTTCTTTATGGAACCCCAACCTGAAAAGGTTGGGGTTCTTTTTTTATAGGTACGACGTGTTCGCCTAACGGCTCGGTTCGTCGTATTTCTTTGAAAACCCTGTTCGTTAGAACAGGGTTTTTTGTTTTGGATGCCGACCGTGTTCGCAAACAAGGTTTGTCACCCCAGCCAGGTTTGCTTCGCACGTTCGGCTAATGCCTCGGGTTTTTTATTTTATAAGAATTTTAGAATTTTATTCGCAACTTTTAGATTTGAACCATTTGGATAAATGTTATATATTTATCAAAAATTAATTTTATATCAGTTTTATAACTTTTGATAAAAGTAAATATTATGAAAAGAAGAACTTTTTTAACTACTACGACTTTAGCAACTATAGGACTTTCAACTCTCATTATCGAAGGTTGTAATGATTCCAAAAAAGATGTTGGAAATAAAAAAGTTGATGTTGATTCTACTTCAGTATTTGACCTAGACGAAGAAACTATCAGTAGTTTAAGGGAAAAATTGGATTCAACTAGATATAATTCTGTACAATTAGTAGAATTATATTTGAAACGAATTGAAAATATTGATAAAAGTGGTCAAAAATTAAATTCAATTATAGAAATAAATCATGATGCTGTTTCAATAGCGAAACAAATGGATAATGAAAGGAGAAATGGGAAAACGAGAGGTCCATTACACGGAATTCCAATAGTTATTAAAGATAATATTGATACTGCTGATAAAATGCAAACTACTGCAGGCTCTTTAGCTATGGTTGGAAACTTTGCTTCAAATGATGCGTTTATTGTGAAAAAATTACGTGCGGCTGGTGCTATTATTATTGGAAAAACAAATTTAAGCGAATGGGCAAATTTCCGTTCTACGCAATCAAGTTCAGGATGGAGTAGTAGAGGAGGTCAAACTAAGAATCCATATTGTTTAGATCATAATCCGTGTGGATCAAGTGCCGGTTCTGGCGTAGCTGTAGCAGCTAACCTTTGTGTTGTAGCCGTTGGAACTGAAACAGATGGTTCTATAGTTTGCCCAGCATCTGTAAATGGAGTAGTTGGAATAAAGCCAACTGTTGGACTAGTAAGTAGATCAGGGATTATACCCATATCAAAAACGCAGGATACTGCCGGTCCAATGGCAAGAACTGTGAAAGATGCAGCAATTTTGTTAGGTATACTTTCAGGTATCGATGATACTGATTCTATTACAAATGAAAGTAAAGGAAAAAGCTTTTCTGACTATACCCAATTTTTAGATTCTAATGCTTTGAAAGGAAAACGTATTGGCATTGAAAAGAAACCACAAGGTAATAATCAATTTATTAATGCACTATTTGAAGATGCAATTCATTTGCTCAAGCAAAAAGGGGCTACAATTATTGAAATAGATTATATTGATAAAATAAATGTATTTAGTGATGCTGAATTTGAAATTTTACAATATGAATTTAAGGATGGATTAAATCATTATTTAGCTACAGCCAATGCGAAAGTAAAAACCCTAACAGAAGTAATAGATTTTAATAATGCCAATGAAGATGCTGCTATGCCTTATTTTAAGCAAGAAATATTAGAAAGTTCGAATTTAAAACTTGGTCTTGATAAAAAGAGTTATAAAGAGGCATTAGATAAAAGTCACAATGGCAGTAAAAAGATTTTGGACTCCGTTTTTATTGAAAATCAACTTCACGCTATTTGCGGAATAACAATGGGTCCTGCCTGTAGCATTGATTTGATTTATGGGGATCGCTGGGGATATTCTTTGACGATGCCGGCGGCAGCCAGTGGTTATCCTCATATTACAGTTCCAGGAGGAAAAGTGTATGATTTACCAGTTGGTATATCCTTTTTTGGGACTGCTTATAGCGAGCCAAAATTAATTGGAATTGCTTACGCATATGAACAAGCATCAAAAAACAGAGTTAAACCAGAATTTAAAAATTCGTTTTTGTAATTAGTTGTTGGTTCTGATAAATTGGACTACTTTTTCAATTACTGCTGGATTGCCAAGAATTTTGCGATGGCCTAAGCATTCGGTTAGAAATAATTCGCCTTTTTTCAAGTGTTTGTGGATGTTAATTCCTGCTTCTACAGGAACTTCTTCATCGTTTTTATCGTGAATTACTAAAACAGGTATTAGTAGTTGCATGGCTGATTTGTATGCAGAATAATTGTCCATTTCTTCACCATATTTTTTTTCAAAATGCAAGCGCAATTCTTTACCTGTGCTCGGTTTTAATTTTAATTTTTCTACAAAACCGTTTAAAATATCCTGAACAATATCGCCACTTCCTATAACTGCCAAACGATTAATGGACAATCCTTTTTTTGCAGCATTTAGCAATGACATTCCTCCTAAAGAATGGCCAACAGCGGCTTCAAAAGGGCCAAATTGTCTCTCCACTTCTAATATTGTTTCAACAAAATCAGACATTATAGTAGTTTTTCCAGGAGATTTTCCGTGAGCCGGCGCATCAAAACTTACAGTGGAATATCCTGCTTTTATTAATTCGTCTGCAATTTTAAAAAGATGTGTTCCTCTTCCAGACCATCCGTGTGATAATAAAATTTTCTTGTCACTTTCTCCATATTGATAAATTACTACTTTTTTATTAATTGCAGGAATTTTAATTAGATTTTGGATGCTTTTGCTGTCCATTTGCAATTCTCTTTTTGGAATTTTATGTTTTATTGGTGTCGAAAATAATTTTGCAGCAAATAGTGTTGCTAAATTTGGTGAAATAAAAGTGATAAATTTACTAACTTGCAGTATTAGTTTAGGAATTTTCAATGATTGCTTGTGATTGGGAGCTTTTTTTGGCATTTCAATAATTTTTCAATCGAGTTATTATTTAATATTTTTTTTACTAAATTTAGAAAAACATAAAAGTAACAATAAATAACAGGTTTATTTGGGTATTTAATATAATATTGGAATTTGGCAATCCGAATATTTCATATTAAATATTTACAGTATTTTTATTAAGAATTAAAAAAAGACAAAATTTCTCTAATGGAAATATTTCATATAGCTGCAGAATGTTATCCAGTGGCAAAAGTCGGTGGTTTAGGGGATGTTGTGGGAGCGTTGCCAAAGTATCAAAATAAAGCAAAACACTTTGTACGAGTTGTAATACCTTGTTATGATACGAAATTCATAAAAGAAAATGAATTTGAATCTGTTCATAATGGTTATGTGAAATTGGGAAATTTTAATTTTCCTTTTAATGTTTTAAAAGAAAAGACTGATAAGCTGGGATTTGAATTGTATTTAGTAGATATTCCTGAATTGTTCGAGAGAAAAGAGGTGTATGGATACGAAGATGACATTGAACGTTTTTTGTCTTTTCAAATCGCCACATTGGATTGGTTAATTTCAAGAGCAGAAGTTCCTGACGTTATCAATTGCCATGATCATCATACTGGATTAATTCCGTTTTTGATGCAATATGCCAACAAATATGAGAAATTAAGAAATATATCAACGGTAATTACGATTCATAACTCAATTTATCAAGGACAATTTGGGTTTGATAAATTGTATTATTTGCCTGAATTTGATTTATCGAAAGTGACCGTTTTAGAATGGGACAATAGAATCAATTCATTAGCTACAGCCATAAAATGTGCTTCGGAAGTGACGACGGTTTCACCAAATTATTTGAATGAAATAAATAATTTTGCTTACGGATTAGAATCATTATTTAATCTTGTAAGGCACAAGTCCAAAGGGATTTTGAATGGAATTGATATTGAAGTATGGAATCCAAGTAAGGATAAGATGTTGTTTGAAAATTATTCTATTAAAACTTTCGAAAAAGGCAAAAAGGAAAACAAAGAAAAATTGTGTAGTCAATTTGATTTGGACTCTACAAAGCCACTTTTTAGTTTCATTGGAAGATTGTTAGAAGAAAAGGGAGCTGATTTATTGCCGCACGTTGCAGCAATGGCATTATCTGAAAATTTTGCGGGCATTAATATTTTAATTTTAGGTTCAGGAAATGCAGCAATAGAAAATCAATTGAGTCATTTATTGACTAGTTTTAAAGGAAATTACAATGCTTTCATAGGTTATAACGAAGAATTAGCCCATCAGATATATGCGAGTTCTGATTTTTTGTTAATGCCTTCAAGAGTAGAGCCCTGCGGTTTAAATCAAATGTATTCTTTTAAATACGGAACAATCCCTATTGTACGAAGAACAGGTGGTTTAAAGGATACTGTTATCGATTTTGAAGACAATGGAAACGGTATTTGTCACGATCAGGCATCAATTGTAGATGTTTGTTATTCAATTCAAAGAGCAGTAAAGTTGTATAAAGACAAGAAAAGTCTAAATAAAATTCGAAAAATAGGAATGAATATTGACCACTCTTGGGAAAGTGTTTGTCAGGAATATATAGAGGTGTATAATTTAATAATTAAGAAAAATGAAAGCTAAAAAGAAGAATGTAATTGCAATTATTCTCGGTGGAGGACAGGGTTCTCGATTGTATCCATTGACCGAATCACGTTCAAAACCTGCTGTCCCAATTGGAGGTAAGTATAGATTGGTAGATATTCCAATCTCAAATTGTATGAATTCAGATATTTACAGAATATTTGTTTTGACACAATTCAATTCAGCTTCTTTGAACGCACACATCAAGAACACTTATCATTTTAGTATATTTAGTCATGCTTTTGTCGATATTTTGGCTGCAGAACAAACCCCTGACAATCCTACCTGGTTTCAAGGAACTGCTGATGCTGTGAGGCAATGCATGCCTCATTTTTTAAATCATGATTTTGATTATGCATTGATTCTTTCTGGAGATCAATTGTATCAAATGGATTTGAATGAAATGATTGAGGAGCATATCAAAAACGAAGCTGACATTTCAATCGCCACTTTGCCTGTGAATGATAAAGATGCTCCTGAATTTGGAATTTTAAGAACTAATTCAGAAAGTTGTATCGAATCTTTTATCGAAAAACCTTCAAAAGATTTATTGCCTGATTGGAAATCAGATGTTAGTGATCAAATGAAAAGCGAGGGGAAACATTATTTAGCATCTATGGGGATTTATATTTTCAACAAGAAATTATTGGTGGATATTATGTCAAATCCTAACACCAAAGATTTCGGAAAAGAAATTATACCTCAAGCTGTTGGACATAAAAAAATATTTAGTTTTCAATATGAAGGGTATTGGACAGATATCGGTAATATAGATTCCTTTTTTGAAGCAAATATTGGTTTGACTGATGATGTGCCTCATTTCAATTTATTTGACAATGATAATAAAATATACACCCGACCAAGATTATTGCCTCCTACAAAGTTCAAAAGAACAAATATTGACAGATCATTAGTTTCCGATGGATGTATTATAAATGCCAAAGAGATCATTCGTTCTGTAATTGGGAATCGTTCCAGAATTGGTGACGACACCACAATTCAAAACACCTATATAATGGGTAATGATTTCTATCAAAATATAAATGATATGAATGAGGATTTGAGAAACAACAAACAGTTAATAGGAATTGGAGAAAGATGTTTTATAAACAATGCAATTGTTGACAAAAACTGTAGGATAGGAAATGATGTTCATATCAATGGAGGGAAGCACTTAGCTGATTTGTCAAATGAATTATATACCATTAAAGAAGGAATTGTTGTAGTCAAAAAAGGTGTTACCATCCCCGATAATTATACCATAAAGTAATTAATTAGCGGTCTTAAATTGTACTGATTTCAATAACAAAATAAATGATAAATATATTTTGTTATTAAAGTTTTTACAATATTATTTTTGCTAAATTTAGTTGAATTTTAAAAATACAAAATGCAGAATCAAACCCGAATAGTGATTGAAAATGTGTTGCCACAATTAGATGGCGGGATTAATCCAATTAAAAGAATTGTAAATCAAAAAATAAATGTTACCGCCGCTGTTTTTTCTGATGGGCATGATGTCATTGAATGTAGTGTCAAATTCAAACATGAAGACGATAAAAAATGGCAGGAAGCTCGAATGAATCCCTCGGTAAATGATGAATGGTATGCGAGTTTCAAGGTTGAAAAACAAGGATTTTATTCCTATTTTGTTGAAGGTTGGGTCGATTATGCTTTGAACTGGCAACACGGAATCGAACGAAAAATTCAAGACAATCAGCACGTGAATTCGGAATTATTAGAAGGTGCCGATTATGTAAAAGCTGTCTTGGAATTTGCCAATGAGCAAGAGAAGGAATATCTCCAAAATCTTGTCGTTTATTTCACGATTGAATCTGATTATGATAAAGCAATTCAGGAAGCAACCTCTTCTTACTTACATCAAATTTTCAAGAAATATCCAATCCGTTTCTTAGAAAATAAGTCTTTAGAATTAAAAGTTTACGTTGACAGAAAAAAAGCATTATTCAGCACTTGGTATGAATTTTTTCCACGTTCAGCTTCTGCCGAAGAAGGAAAACACGGAACTTTCAAAGATTGTGAAAGATTGTTGCCTAGAGTTGCTTCAATGGGTTTTGATACCTTGTATTTTCCACCAATTCATCCTATTGGAGAAGTAAATAGAAAAGGTAAAAATAATGCAACCAATTCAAACCCGGGAGATGTAGGTTCGCCTTGGGGAATTGGTTCGCAATATGGCGGTCATAAATCTACACATCCTGAGTTAGGAAGTATCGATGATTTTAAATCATTGGTCAAAAAAGCGAAAGATTTAGGAATTGAAGTAGCGATGGATTATGCGTTGCAAGCCGCGCCAGATCATCCTCATGTAAAAGATTTTCCGCAATGGTTCAAATGGAGACCTGATGGAACGGTACAATATGCCGAAAATCCTCCAAAGAAATATCAAGATATTCTACCAATATATTTCGAAAGCAGTGACTGGAAAAATCTTTGGAAGGAATTGTTGGATGTGGCGCTATTCTGGATAGAAGAATGTGATATCAAAATTTATAGAGTTGATAATCCTCACACCAAACCTTTTTATTTTTGGGGCTGGTTGATTTCCGAAATCAAGAAAAAACATCCTGATGTATTATTTTTGGCGGAAGCTTTTACCCGTCCAAAAATCATGAATGAATTGGCAAAACAAGGTTTTACCCAATCGTATACTTATTTTACTTGGCGCAATTCTAAAAAAGAATTGACCGAATATGTTGAAGAACTAACTCAAAGTGAGCAAAAAGAATTCTATCGACCTAATTTTTGGCCAAATACACCAGATATCAATCCTTTTGCTTTGCAAAACGGAAATGAATCCATTCATCTTCAGAAATATTTTTTAGCTGCAACATTGAGTTCTAGTGTTGGAATATATGGACCTGTTTTCGAATATAGAATTTCGGCGCCAATGGCTCCGGGAAAAGAAGAGTATTTGGATTCCGAAAAATACGAATATTTCAAATGGGATTGGGAAAAACAAAATAAAATAACGACTTTAATCACTCGTGTCAATACAATTAGAAAAGAACAAAATTCGTTGCAGCAAACCAATAATATTGTTTTTTGTGATACAAATAACGAGCAAGTTATATCCTATTACAAATTTGACGATGACAAACAAAATAAAACTTTAATGGTTGTAAGTCTTGATGCATTCAATACGAGTCAAGCAATGGTAAAGCTTCCAAAGGAATTGCTAAGAAATCTGCCTGTTCAAATTACTGATTTAATTACAGGAAATAGTTATATTTGGGCTAAAGAATGGAATTTCGTAGAACTTCCACCAGAATTACCTTTTCATTTATTTAAAATACACTAATAATGATAGACAACAAGATTAATGAAGATGAATTTCAAAATCCGTTTGTTTTCAATACAAATTGGGAAAATGCGTTTGAAGATGAGGAATTTGTAAAAGTTTTTTCATCGGATATTCTTGAAAACTACATCATTAATAAACGTTGGTATGGAGGTAAAGCAAGTACTCTGAAATATATAGAAGTGGTTGATTTCTTTAAAATAACTTCAAAATCAAATACTTATTATGGGGTTTTGCTTGAAGTCAATTTTAAAGAAGCTTTTTATCAGCATTATTTTATGCCATTGGCTTTTATGGCAGAAGATGAATTGGATACCAATACCATAATTGCACCAGTAAAAATGAACGGGCAGGCAGGATTTCTTGTTGATGCGCTTCATCAGGAGGATTTTAGAAAATTATTGTTCGATAAAATTATTAATTCCAAAGAAAAATCGGAGTCAAACGTTAAATTTCACAAAGGGGAAAAACTAGAAGAGAAGGAATATAAAACTTCCAAATTTATGGGAGTAGAGCAAAGCAATACTTCGATAATTTATAATAATACTTTGGTATTAAAAATTTTCAGAAGAATTTACATTAGTATGAATCCCGATTATGAAATTAGTCGTTTTCTTACTGAAAGAATGAATTTCAAAAGTTCGCCGTCTTATATGGGAAGCATTAGCGTGGTTATGACAGATGGAAATATTACACTCGGATTAATGCAGGAATTAGTACCAAATCAAGGTGATACTTGGCAATTTATGCTAGGAGAAGTGGACAAAATTTTTGATAATCTGAAATATAAAAAAATCAATATTTCTAAATTACCAGATATTGAATTGTTTAAAAGGTTAAAAATCAACGAAGTTCCCCACGAAATCATTGATTGGGCTGGGCTGAGTATTTTTATGCGTATCCAAACCCTAGCAACAAGAACAGCCGAAATGCATATAGCTTTGGGTAGTGATGTTCATGAAACCGCTTTTACACCAACGACATATAATGGTGATTATACAGTTTGGCTCAAAAATAGGTTGACCTACCAGTTTCAAAACCGATTGAATATTCTCGAAAATAATCTTCATAAATTAGACGGATTAGCTTTAGAATTAGCCAATCAGTTTTTAGATCATAAAAAAGAAATTAGAAAATTATTTTTGGATTTCGACTGGACTAAAATGAAATCAGAACGAATACGAATTCACGGGGATTATCATTTGGGTCAAGTTTTGGTTAATGGTGACGATTTCTATATTTTAGATTTTGAAGGCGAACCCGAGAGCACTATTCGTGACAGGAAAGTAAAACAACCTCCATTGAAAGATGTTGCGGGAATGTTTCGCTCGTTTCATTATTCAATTTATGCCACGATTTTCAACAATAAAGATAAATATCCGTTTGAGCAAGAAGAACTTTTTCGAGCAGGAGAAATATTGTTTAAGTATTTTGTAGGGGTATTTATACAGACATATATCGAAGTTGCGCAAGACGGAAATTTAAACATTGGTTACAATAAAGAAATAGATTTTTTATTAAAATATTGCCTGCTCGAAAAAGCAGTATATGAACTGGGTTATGAATTAAATTCAAGACCACGTTGGGCTGTAATTCCTTTGACAGGCATTGCCAGTATTATGGAGTTTAATAAAGCTGCAATCACTAAGTAAAGAATTCATATAAAAATAAAGAAAAATAACAAAATTAAAATGAACAAAGTACAACCTTATTCCCTTTTTACTGATTTCGACATTGATTTATTCAAAGCAGGGAAACATTTCAGATTATACGAAAAATTAGGTGCACATCTTCTAGAAGTTGATGGAGTAAAAGGCGTTTATTTTGCCGTTTGGGCACCATCGGCGCGATCTGTATCTGTGGTTGGGGATTTTAATTATTGGATTCAGGGCGAACACCAATTGCAAGTGCGTTGGGATTCATCTGGAATTTGGGAAGGATTCATTCCGGGAATTCAAAAAGGATCAACCTATAAATATAAAATTCAATCCAACAATGCTGGAATTATTACCGAAAAAGCAGATCCGTTTGCTTTATATTGTGAAAAACCACCTCATACCGCTTCAGTAATTTGGGATTTAGATTACAAGTGGAAGGACAAGAAATGGATGGATACCCGTAAAGAACACAATGATTTAGATAAGCCTTATTCGGTTTACGAAGTACATTTGGGTTCTTGGAAACGCAATTCAGAAGGAAAATTCTTGACCTATTTAGAATTAGCCGAAGACTTAGTAAACTATGTGAAAGAAACGGGTTTTACTCACGTTGAGTTTATGCCAATAATGGAATATCCATATGATCCGTCATGGGGTTATCAGTTAGTTGGTTATTTTGCACCTACATCTCGTTTTGGAAAACCACAGGATTTTATGGTTTTGGTCGATAAATTGCACCAGGCAGGAATTGGAGTAATCTTGGATTGGGTTCCTTCTCATTTTCCTGATGATGCACATGGTTTGGGGTTTTTCGATGGTTCGAATCTTTTTGAACACCCTGATCGTAGAAAAGGATACCATCCAGATTGGAAAAGTTTAGTTTTTAATTACGGAAGAAGCGAAGTGCGTTCTTTCTTGATAAGTAATGCCATTTTTTGGTTGCAACATTATCACGCCGATGCGCTTCGAGTTGATGCCGTGGCTTCCATGTTATATTTGGATTATTCCAGAAATGACGGAGAATGGGAACCGAATATTTATGGAGGAAGAGAAAATTTAGACACCATAAGTTTCTTGAAAGAATTCAATGAGGCCGTTTATTCTAGTTTTGAAGGAGTTCAAACTATTGCCGAAGAAAGTACTTCTTTCCCAATGGTTTCAAGACCAACTTTCGTTGGTGGATTAGGTTTTGGAATGAAATGGATGATGGGTTGGATGCACGATACTTTGGAATACTTTCAAAAAGACACAGTGTATAGAAAATACCATCAGAACGATTTGACTTTTTCGATGACTTACACTTTTTCTGAAAACTTTATGTTGCCGCTATCACACGATGAAGTGGTTTATGGAAAAAAGTCCATTGCAGGAAGAATGCCAGGTGACGAATGGCAGAAATTTGCTAATTTACGTTTGCTTTATGGGTATATGTTTATGCATCCGGGAACAAAATTATTGTTTATGGGAAGTGAATTTGGACAAAGTGCCGAGTGGAATTTTGAAGGAAGTTTAGACTGGCATTTATTGCAATATCCTTTTCACGAAGGCATCAAAAAAACGTTAACTGACTTGAATGCTTTGTATAAAGCACAACCTGCATTACACGAAAAACAGTTTAGTCCTGAAGGTTTTGAATGGATTAATTACTCTGATCATCAAAATGCAGTGATGACTTTTATTCGAAAAGGAAATAAACTAAAAGACGACGTT
The DNA here is from genome assembly GCF_043780635.1 of Flavobacterium sp. Lineage (GTDB taxonomy): Bacteria > Bacteroidota > Bacteroidia > Flavobacteriales > Flavobacteriaceae > Flavobacterium. The sequence continues at coordinate 15,670 of NZ_JAYWCK010000074.1, read as the reverse complement.
ATTGTAGTTTGTAATTTCACTCAGGTTGTTCGTCAAAACTACCGCATTGGTTTGCCAAAAAAAGGAAAACTAACAGAAATTTTCAATAGCGATGCTGTTGCTTACGGTGGAAGTGGAGTGAAAAACCCTAATAAATTAACTGTTGAAGCGTTCCCTTATGATGCAAGAGATTATTCAATTGAATTGCTTTTACCACCTTTGAGTGTGACTGTTTATAAATTCGCTTAAATATTACTAATATTACAATGCCTCTTTTTATCGTTAGTTCTTATAAAAAACTAACGATAAAAAGGGGTATTATTCATATTATAATAAAAGTCCTTTTTAAGGCTTCATTAATAAAGGCAAGAATTAGAGAGGTTAAAAAAAATGTATTTTCGGAAAATATACCTAAAAATACTATAAAAAAGTTTAATAGATGATTACAAATACAGAATTAGAATATAAAGGAGATTTGTATCCTTCCAAAATAATTTCTTTTAAACACGAAGTTGATTCCGTTTATTTTTACACAGAAAATAGTATAATTTTAAAAGTTACTGTACTAAGGGATAGCATGATACGCTTTAGATATACTACAAAAGGATATTTCAGCAATGATTTTTCATATGCCATTGATAAAAGCCATTCTCAAGGATATAATTTTCTTGAAGTAACTGATGAGAAGGAATTTTACAAAATAAAAACGAGTAAAGTACAATGCAAAATTCAGAAAGTAGATTTGAGAGTTTCTATTTTAGATTTGAATAACAATGCTATATTAGAAGATGAATTAGGATTTCATTGGGAGGAAAGTTATGAGTATGGAGGCAATATTGTAAAAATGAGCAAGACTTCAAAAGATGGGGAATGTTTTTATGGACTTGGAGATAAAGCAACCCAATTGAATTTGAAGGGAAAACGATTGGAAAATTTTGCAACAGATCAGTATGCTTTCAGTAAAGATCAAGATCCATTATATAAAGTAGTTCCTTTTTATATTGGACTTCAAAATAAACAATCCTACGGTATTTTCTTCGACAATACATTTAAATCCCACTTCGATTTTTGTTACGAACGAAGAAATGTAACCAGTTTTTGGGCCGAAGGTGGAGAAATGAATTATTATTTCATTTATGGTCCTCAAATGCACGATGTAGTTACTACCTATACTGATTTGACTGGGAAACCTGAATTACCTCCACTATGGGCATTAGGATATCATCAATGTAAATGGAGTTATTTTCCCGAAAGTAATGTAAAAGAAATTACATCTAAATTCAGGGAATTGAAAATCCCATGCGACGCGATATATCTTGATATTGATTATATGGATGGGTTTCGATGTTTTACCTGGAATAAAGAATATTTTCCAGATCCAAAACGAATGGTAGCCGAGCTTGCCGAAGATGGATTTAAAACCATTGTAATCATTGATCCAGGAATAAAAATTGATAAAGAATATTCTGTTTATAAAGAAGCTTTAGAAAAAGATTATTTCTGCAAAAGAGCCGATGGACCTTATATGAAAGGGAAAGTTTGGCCAGGTGAATGTAATTTTCCTGATTACACAAATCCTGTGGTTAGAGAATGGTGGGCAGGATTATTCAAGGAATTGATTTCGGAAATTGGTGTAAAAGGAGTTTGGAATGATATGAACGAACCAGCCGTTATGGAAGTTCCTAATAAAACTTTCCCAATGGATGTGCGTCACGATTATGACGGAAATCCTTGTAGTCATAGAAAAGCGCACAATATTTATGGAACTCAAATGGCAAGAGCTACTTATCACGGTGTGAAAAGATTTTCTTATCCAAAAAGACCTTTTGTAATTACGAGATCTGCCTATTCAGGTGCACAACGTTATACTTCTTCTTGGACAGGAGATAATGTGGCCACGTGGGAACATTTATGGATTGCCAATATTCAAGTACAAAGAATGTGTATTTCCGGAATTGGATTTACGGGTTCAGATATTGGCGGTTTTGCAGAACAACCTTCTGGGGAATTGTATGCACGTTGGATTCAATTGGGGGTATTTCACCCTTTTTGCAGAACGCACTCTTCTGGTGATCATGGCAATCAGGAGCCTTGGGCTTTTGACGAAGAAGTTATTGATATTACTAGAAAGTTTGTCAACTTGCGATATCAATTATTACCTTATTTATATACCATGTTTTGGCAATATATTGAGGAAGGAATTCCAATGTTGAAACCTTTGGTTTATTATGATCAGGATGATATTCAGACACATTATCGCAATGATGAATTCATTTTTGGTAACCAAATCTTAGTTTGTCCTATTCTTGAACCTAATTCGTTAGGAAGAAGGATGTATATTCCTCGTGGTCAATGGTATAATTACTGGACTAACGAGATGATATCTGGAGGAAAAGAAATCTGGGTTGATACCAAGTTTGACCAAATTCCAATTTTTGTAAAAGCAGGTGCCATAATCCCTAAATATCCAGTGCAACAATATGTTGGTGAACTAGAATTTGATGAATTAACATTGGATTTATATTTCAAGGAGGGAAAAGAGAAATCAGAAATATACGAAGACGCCCAAGATGGTTATGATTACAAAAAAGGACGATTTAGTTTTCTGTCATTCAAAACCATTGGAAAAGAAAAAGAGCTAATAGTTCAATTGCACAAGGAAGGAAAGTATGATACTAATTACTCAAAATACAGAATAAATCTTTTTGGATTGCCTTTTAAAATAAAAGAAATTGAAATTGACGACGAGATATTTAAATATGACAAAAAGACTTTCGAAAAAGATAATTATCTAATTGTTGACAAGGAATTTACGGAGTTGCACATTTTTGGCAGGTAAATATCAAAAAATTTTGAAACTTTTGAATATTATTTTATAAATTTTAACTTCAATTAAGTTGTATTTTTGGTAAATATTTAAAATTATATTTATGAAAAAGTACATTACATTAGCTGGGATTTTTACACTAGTATTATTTTTTTCATGTGCCACAAATCCATTTACTGGTAAACAGAGTTTGAATTTTGTGTCCAATAGTCAATTGTTTCCATCCTCTTTTCAGCAATACGGAACTTTTCTAAAAGAAAATAAAGTAATAGTTGGAACGACTGATTCGAGACGTGTTGAAAACGTTGGAATGAAAATCAGGGCAGCAGCTGAGCGATGGTTAAAGGCTAATGGACAAGCTCAATATTTGAATGGATATCAATGGGAATATAAGTTGATAGAAAATAAAGAGGTTAATGCTTGGTGTATGCCTGGTGGCAAAATTGTAGTTTATTCAGGAATTTTGCCAGTAACTCAAGACGATGCAGGTTTAGCCACCGTAATGGGACATGAAGTTTCTCATGCATTAGCCAATCACGGTGCACAACGAATGAGTGCGGCTCAATTGCAACAACTCGGAGCTGTAGGTGTAGCCGTTGCAACAGGAAGTAAAAGTGCCGAGCAACAACAAATGTGGCAACAATATTACGGAATAGGTTCAGAAGTGGGAGTAATGCTTCCTTTTAGTAGAAGTCATGAAAGCGAAGCCGATAAAATAGGTTTGACGCTTATGGCAATTGCAGGTTACAATCCTGAATTAGCTATAGCATTTTGGGAAAGAATGGCTGCTACCTCTAGTGGAAATAAATCACCAGAATTTCTTAGCACACACCCAGCCGATGCTACAAGGGTTGCCAATTTAAAAAGGTTAATTCCCGAAGCTAAAGCCGAAGCTTTAAAGTTTGGAGTCGTCTTTAAATAATTGAATCTTTCAGATTTATATTGTACAAGACGAATTATTGAAATTAATAAATCCGTTTCTTGAATTAATGAGTAGAGAAACGGATTTTTAATTTATTGAATTTTTCTAAACTAAAGAAGGAACTTTCAGAATTCCAAGCTCAACCATACATTCTTTCATCATTTGACAAGTACGCTCAATATTGTTGTCTAATCCAATAGAAAAACGAATTAATCCATCTGTCAAACTCATTGCTGCTTGTTCTTCTAGTGGAATTTCGCTAGACGTTGATGTTCCTGGTGCGCTGAACAAGGTTTTATAAAATCCTAAACTTACTGCCAAATAACCTAATTTTTTACTTTGCATCAACTCCATTAATTCATTGGCTTTGTCCAAAGTTCCAACGTCTAAAGTCATCATTCCGCCAAAACCATATTCGGGATTAATCATACTTGTATACAAATTATGACCGGAATGACTTTTCAAACCGGGATAAACAACCTTCAATCCGTCTTTCTCGAAACGTTCTGCCAAATACATTGCATTATAACTGTGTTGTTTCATTCGGATGTGCAAAGTTCTCAAGTTTTTCATCACGCTAGCCGAGCGTAAACTATCCATTGTTGGACCAAGAAGCATACTCGCACCATTATTCACATTCTTCAAACTGTCAATAAATTCTTGTGATGCACAAGTCACGCCGCCAAGAGTATCACTGCTTCCGTTGATGTATTTTGTCAAACTATGAATGACAATATCAGCTCCCAATTTTGCAGGAGAAACTGATAAAGGTGAAAAAGTATTGTCGACCACCAGTTTTATATTGTGTCTTTTTGCGATTTTTGCCAAACTTGCAATATCAGCGATTTCAAGCAAAGGATTACTCACAGTTTCACAATACAAAACTTTGGTATCAGGTGTAATTGCTGCCTCAACTTTATCCATTTTTGTAATGTCAACAAATGTAGTTTTGATGCCTAATCTTGGACTAAAATTTTTCAAAAAAGCATACGTTCCTCCATAAATAGTTCTACTGGAAACAATATGGTCACCCGAACCACATAGTTGTAAAAGTACAGGAGTTATCGCTCCCATTCCTGAAGCTGCAACATTAGCGGATTCAGTTCCTTCCATTGCGGCCAATGCTTTACCTAAATACAAATTACTCGGTGAGGAATGGCGCGAATACAAATAGCAGCCATCGGCATTGCCTTCAAATGTATCGAACATCGTTTTTGCAGACAAAAAGGTGTAAGTTGAACTATCTGAAATAGAAGGATTTACTCCTCCAAATTCCCCGAAGTATTGTAAATCTTGAATATTATCTGCTGGATTGAATTTCATGGCTATATGGTTTTAGTGTTTGTATATCAAAGTTCCATATAATTAGACTTAAAATCAATGCTAAAGTAGTTATTTAGATTTAAAAACTAAAATAATAATTAATATTAGATTTTTAAACTATATTTGACTTTAATTTTAAATATTTTTAGTTTTTATTTTTGAACTTAAATTCCAAACAAATGACGCTAGATTCAATTGACAAAAAGTTGCTTTTCCTGTTGCAAAGTGATTGCAAAAAAACCACCAAAGAATTATCATTAAAACTCAATCTCTCGGTAACAGCGGTTTATGAGCGCATTAAGAAACTCGAACGAGAAGGAGTTATTGATAAATACGTTGTCTTGGTTAATCGTTCGAAAGTTGAAAAAGGATTTGTGGTTTTCTGTCACATCAAGCTTATTCAGCATACCAAAGAATTCCTGACTAAGTTTGAAAGTGAAGTTATCAAGCTTAAAGAAGTGCTTGAGTGTCACCATGTAAGTGGCGATTACGATTATATCCTGAAAATTTTAGTGAAGGATATGGAAGCTTATCGAGAGTTTTTGGTTAATAAACTCACTGTATTGGAACATATAGGTAGCACACACAGTACCTTTATGATTAGTGAGGTTAAAAACTCTACAGTAATTGAAATTTAAAAATGGATAACTAAAAAGGAGTAATTCGATACGAAATCTTTAATTTTTTAACTTTAACTTCAAACAAAAAAACTTAATTTTGCAACTCTAAAATAAAAACACACAAACTATGAGTTCATTTGACGTAGTAATTATAGGTTCAGGACCAGGCGGATATGTTTCAGCGATTCGTTGCGCACAGCTAGGTTTCAAAACTGCCATTATAGAAAAATATAGTACTCTTGGAGGAACTTGCTTGAATGTGGGTTGTATTCCATCAAAAGCTTTGTTGGCATCATCTCATCATTATAGCGAAATTGCTCATTTTGCTGACCACGGAATCGAGGTTTCTGGTGAAGTGAAAGTGAATTTAGAAAAAATGATTGCCCGCAAACAAGCTGTTGTGGATCAAACTTCTGGTGGTGTGAAATTCTTGATGGACAAAAACAAAATCACAGTTCTTGAAGGTTTGGGTTCATTTGTAGATGCTACTCACGTGGCTGTTGCCAAATCGGACGGAACTTCTGAAACTGTTGAAGCAAAAAATATTATTATTGCAACAGGTTCTAAACCATCGTCGTTGCCATTTATAAAAATTGACAAAGAAAGAATCATCACTTCAACGGAAGCGTTGAAATTGAAAGAAGTGCCAAAACACCTTGTTATCATTGGTGGCGGTGTAATCGGAATCGAATTAGGACAAGTTTATTTACGTCTTGGTGCGCAAGTTTCGGTAGTGGAATTTATGGATAGAATTATTCCGGGAATGGACTCTTCATTGTCTAAAGAATTGACTAAAGTCTTGAAAAAACAAGGAATGAAATTCTACGTTTCCCACAAAGTTAAATCGGTGGAAAGAAAAGGAGATAAAGTAACAGTTCAAGCCGAAAATACAAAAGGGGAAACCATCACTCTAGAAGGTGATTATTCTTTGGTTTCTGTTGGGCGTCGTCCTTATACAGATGGTTTGAATGCTGATAAAGCAGGCGTTATAATTACAGATAGAGGAATGGTAGAGGTAAACGACCATTTGCAAACGAATGTTTCAAATATTTATGCTATTGGTGATGTAGTTCGTGGCGCAATGTTAGCACACAAAGCCGAAGAAGAAGGAACTATGGTTGCTGAAATCATAGCTGGCCAAAAACCACACATTGATTATAATTTAATTCCTGGAGTTGTTTATACTTGGCCAGAAGTGGCTGCTGTTGGGCAAACCGAAGAGCAATTAAAAGCCTCTGGTATAGAATTCAAATCAGGAAGTTTTCCATTCAAAGCATTAGGAAGAGCAAGAGCCAGCGGAGATTTAGATGGTTTTGTTAAAATTCTTGCTGATGAAAAAACGGATGAAGTTTTGGGAGTTCATATGATTGGTGCTCGCTGCGCTGATTTGATTGCCGAAGCGGTTACTGCAATGGAATTCAAAGCATCTGCCGAAGATATTTCAAGAATGAGCCACGCACATCCTACTTTTGCCGAAGCCTTGAAAGAAGCAGCATTAGCTGCAACAGATAATAGAGCGTTGCACGTTTAATTAAAAATAGAATCTCTTTATAAAAATAAACCCGCTTTAGAGCGGGTTTTACATTTTTTATAAGTTTTAATTATTTTCGCGAAAACAAACTTTTGTAATTATCCCAGTGTTTGTAAATTAAAAAAAAGTTCCCTAAAAACAAGAATATCGCAATTGGCATAGCTTGCGGAGTCAGGTAATAGTCAAGAAATAGAATGTTCATTATGATGGGTAAAATTAATATACTGGCTAGAGTTACATACAAATCAAAGATAAATGCCAAGCCGCAAAGCAATTCAATAAATTTTGCTGCGGGCATTATATAGGCTGAAGATACAGCGCCAACATCAAATGCTTTGAAGTCGCCATTAGTGACTGGTTCCGGCATTAAATTTAAAAAATAACCAATAGCAACTGAAATAAGCAAAAGACCAATTAAAGTTCGGATAATAATAGTTACAGTTTTCATAATTTACGGTTTTAGGGGTTAATTATACTATAAATGTAAAGAAAAACTAAAATAAAATTGTCGTAATTTTGACTTTTTTAAAACATTCCAACACTTTGAGAACATCAATTGTAAAAAATATAAGAAATTTAACGCAGTTTAAAAAACAGTTATTAACTTGGTCACAACAATTTCGAGAAGTTGTTTTTATGGATAGTAACGATTATCCGCAACAATATTCCAGTTATGATTGTATTCTAGCTGTGGATGCTTTTACCTCAATAAAAACTGATTATCAAAATGCTTTCGAAGACTTAAAACAATATCAGCAAGCAACTAAAGACTGGCTTTTTGGTTATTTATCTTATGATTTAAAAAACGACATTGAGGCTATACATTCCAATAACTTTGATGGATTGAATTTTCCAGATTTGTTTTTCTTCCAACCCAAAAAGTTATTTCTTTTAAAAGGAAGTGAACTCGAGATTCAATATCTTAATATGTGTGATGATGAAATTGAGAATGATTTTGAGGACATTATAGAATCGAGTTTGCTAACTTTTGAGATACTGGAAGTTGTAGAAGTGAAACAACGAATTTCAAAAGAAAATTATCTCGAAAAAACATCGAAAATCCTTGAACACATTCATCGTGGAGATATTTACGAAGCCAATTTTTGTATGGAGTTTTTTGTAGAAAACGCGATTATCAATCCATTGGAAAATTTCCTTAAACTCAACGAAATATCTAAACCACCATTAGCAGTTTTTTTAAGAAACGACAAACAATTTCTGCTTTCGGCATCACCAGAACGCTATTTAAAAAAAGAAGGACAACTGCTTATTTCGCAACCTATAAAAGGAACAGCTAAACGATATTTTGATCCAATAGAAGATGAAACCTCTAGAAATCAATTGGCATCTGACCCAAAAGAACGCTCTGAAAATATTATGATTTCTGATTTGGTTCGGAATGATTTGTCCCGAACAGCCCAAAAAGGTTCTGTTAAAGTTGAAGAATTATGCGGCATTTATTCCTTCGAGCAAGTGCACCAAATGATTTCAACGATTACTTCAAAATTAGACTGTCAATATTCTGTTATTGACGCCATTAAAACGACTTTTCCAATGGGAAGTATGACCGGAACTCCCAAGTTTTCAGTACTTAAAATTATAGAAGAACTCGAAGAAACAAAAAGAGGATTATACAGTGGAGCTGTTGGTTATTTTACTCCAACTGGCGACTTTGATTTCAATGTAGTCATTCGAAGTATTTTGTACAATCAGGAAAATAAGTATGTATCGTTTTCCGTAGGAAGTGCTATAACATCACAATCTATTCCGGAAAAAGAATATGAAGAATGTTTACTCAAAGCAAAAGCAATGCGAGAAGTTTTGGGTTAAATTCAATTCAATTGACTAAATTTGAATATGCAACAGAAATTTCTAATCCATATCAATCAAAACTTTCCTTTTTTAAATGGAAAAAAACTCCTTTTGGCTACAAGCGGTGGTTTAGATAGTATGGTGATGGTCGATTTGTTTCAAAAATTAAACTTTACTATTGCAATTGCTCATTGCAATTTTCAACTTCGTGGAGTGGAAAGTTTTGAAGATCAGGCTTTCGTCCAAAATTATTCCGAAATCAATAAGATTGAATCCTTTGTAACTCAATTTGACACCGAGACTTTTGCTGAAGATTATAAACTTTCCACTCAAGTTGCCGCTCGTGAGTTGCGATACAGCTGGTTTTATGAACTTTCAGAAACTGAAAATTTCGATTATATTCTTACAGCACATCACGCTGATGATAATTTAGAAACCTTTCTAATCAATTTTGTACGAGGAACAGGACTAGATGGTTTGACAGGAATTCCGGTACATAACGATATAGTAATTCGCCCGCTTTTGATTTTTTCCCGGCAGGAAATTGAATATTATGCCAAGAAAAATAATATTCAGTGGAGAGAAGACAGCAGCAATGCATCGGATAAATACTTGCGAAATAAAATCAGGCATAATTTGGTTCCAATATTGAAGGAATTAAATCCTGATTTTCTTTCCTCCTTTCAAAAAACACAAAAATATTTGCAAGAGTCTAAAACGATGGCTGATGATGCGTCTATTATGATTTATCAGCAAGTGGCAGCCGAAAAAGGTGAGGATATTCATTTTGATTTGAATCAATTAAAAAAACTACCCAATTATAAATCCTATTTGTATCAATGGCTCAATGAATTTGGGTTTTCTGCTTGGGATGATATTTATGATTTAGTAGAAAGTCAATCTGGAAAGCAGGTATTTTCAAATGAATTTCGATTATTAAAAAACAGAGATTTTCTAATTTTGAGTCCAATCAATTTTGTGGATGAAAGTGAAGAATATTTTATCAGTAAAAACCAAAAAGAAGTTAAAGTTCCCTTAAATCTTTCGATTTGTAAAGTAAATGACATTTCCAAAGAATCAAATACAACTATATTTGTCGACGAAGATAAGCTATGGTATCCCTTGGTTTTACGACGCTGGAAAGAAGGCGATACTTTTCAACCTTTTGGGATGGAAGGAAAATCTAAAAAAGTGAGCAAATTTTTTAAAGACGAAAAGTTGTCTTTATTAGAAAAAGAAAATATGTGGCTTTTATGTTCTGATAACCAAATTGTTTGGATTGTCGGAATCAGACAGGATGAGAATTTTAAAATAAGAAACACAACAAAAAATATACTTAAAATACGATTGGAATAATGAAGAAAATTATTTTTTTATTAGTTGCTTTTTTGGCTTTCGCCAATGGAAATTCGCAAATTCTTGATCCCGTAAAATGGACTACAAAAATAGAGAAGAAATCTGAAAACAACTATATACTTACCTTTAATGGTGTTATAGAAAATGACTGGCATATGTATTCTCAGTTTACTCCTGATGGCGGACCATTACCATTAGAAGTGATTTTCAAAAACCAAAAAGGGAATTTCAACTTGGTTGGCAAAGCCAAAGAAGGAAAAACAACTACTGCTTACAATGATGTTTTTGAAGTAAACGAAACTTTTTTTGTAAAAAATGCCCAGATTCAACAAGAGATAACATTAGTAAACCCAAAGATTTCAAAAATTGAAGTTGCCTTAAATTATCAAGTTTGTAAGCAGTCTTGCATTAATCAGGAAAAAAAATTCAGCTTTGTTATCCCATCAGTTTCTAAGACAGGAGTAGAAACTATTAAAATTGATACTGCAAAAATTATTGACACAACTTCAAAATCAGAAGAAATTAAGGATGCTGTTGTCACTGTATCAAAAGCCCAAGACACTCCTTCTTCTAAGCCTGAAAAACAAAAAGGATTGTGGTCCATATTTTTTATTGCTTTTTTCTCTGGGTTTGCAGCTTTGCTAACACCTTGCGTCTTCCCAATGATTCCAATGACAGTAAGTTTTTTTACCAAACATAGTAAAACAAAAGCTACCGGAATTGTGAATGCCATTTTTTATGGTCTTTCAATAATATTTATTTATGTAGCTTTAGGGATGACAATAACTTGGGTTTTTGGAGCTGATGCTTTGAATGTTTTATCAACGGGAGTTCTATTCAATATTATTTTCTTTATAATCTTAGTATTTTTTGCCTTTTCATTTCTTGGAGCGTTCGAAATTATGCTGCCTAATTCTTGGGCTAATAAATTAGACAAACAGGCTGGGAAAACAGGAATTATTGCGATTTTCTTTATGGCTTTAGTTTTGGCAATAGTATCATTTTCTTGTACAGGACCCATCGTTGGAACCTTGCTCGTTCAAGCCGCTTCACAAGGAGGAATTGCCCCAATTATAGGAATGTTAGGTTTTTCATCAGCAATTGCAATACCTTTTATGTTGTTTGCTATATTTCCTTCTTGGTTGCATTCTTTACCAAAATCTGGAGGTTGGATGAACTCTGTTAAAGTTTCTTTAGGCTTTCTGGAATTGGCTTTGGCATTCAAATTTTTATCTAATGCCGATTTAGTTCTGCAATTGCATTTATTAGAAAGAGAAGTGTTTTTGGCTATTTGGATTGCTATTTTTGGAACATTTGCACTTTATTTATTTGGAAAAATTACTATGCCACATGATAGTCCATCAGAACATATTTCTGTGGGAAGATTGTCTTTGGGACTAGTGGTTTTATCTTTTACGATTTATATGATTCCTGGACTTTGGGGCGCGCCATTGAAATTGATAAATGCTTTTCCGCCTCCAATGGAATACAGTGAAAGTCCACTTGGTTTTGGTAGTTCAGGAAATAATTCGTCCACTGGAATTTTGCCGGATGGAGCAAAACTTGGACCTCATCAAATAGTGGTTTTCGATGATTATGATAAAGGTATGGCTTACGCCAAAACTATAAATAAACCTGTAATGCTTGATTTTACAGGTTATGCTTGTGTGAATTGTAGAAAAATGGAAAATAACGTTTGGTCGGACGAGCGCGTTTTATCAATTTTAAAAAATGAAATTGTACTTATTTCTTTATATGTTGACGACAAGCGTGATTTACCAAAAAGTGAACAGCATATTTCTAAAACAACTGGTTCAGAAATTGAAACTATTGGAGATAAATGGGCAGATTTTATGATTTCAAAATATAAAACCAATACCCAGCCATTGTATGTTTTGACTGATTTAAACGGAAATAGTTTGAATGAAACTACGCCAACAATTAGTTACACAAGTGTTGAAGAATATGTAAATTGGTTAAAAACCGGAATTTCCAAGTTTAAAAAATAGCAAAAAGTTCTAAAAGCAAAACTAAATGCAATTTTGTGATTTCTCCCTGCGGTCGAAATGACACACTATTTACTGTTTTTTATTTAACCCTCCATTTTACCTAAAATCGCTCTCAATGTTTCCACTAGAAAAGTTGCGTTTTCTTTGGTAAAGCACATTGGGGGTTTTATTTTAAGAATATTGTAATAATCACCCGTTGGGTAAATTATTATTCCTCTTTGTTTCATCGCTTCCGAAATCCATAACGCCTTTTGACTGTCAGGTTTTCTTGATTTTTTATCGGTTACTAAGTCAACACCCAAATACATTGCGTGACCGTAAACTGCTCCCACACTTTCGAATTCATCGATTAATTTTTCTAGTTCCTGTTTGAGAAAATTTCCAACAATTGCAGCATTTTCTTGAAGTTTTTCTTCTTCAATGACATCTAAAACAGCATTTGCAATTTGGCAAGAAACGGGGTTTCCTGCAAAAGTGTTGAAATAGGTATATTTTTTTCGATAGGCATCCGCAATTTTTTGAGTTGTAATCACTGCCGAAATCGGATGTCCATTGCCCATTGGTTTTCCTAAAGTTACAATATCCGGCAGAACGCCTTCTTTTTGAAAGCCCCAAAAATGGCTTCCCATTCGGCCAAAACCAATTTGAACTTCATCGGCAATGCAAACACCTCCTCCTTTGTGAACGTGTTCGTAAACTTTTTTCAAATAGTCTTTTGGCATTTCCACACCTCCACCAGAACCTAACAATGATTCCGAAATGAATGCTGCAACTCCTCGTCCTTGTGACTGAATATTAGCAATTTTGTCTTGAGCATCTTTTGCATAAAGTTCCGAAACATTGGGAGTATCAGCAGCATATTTCCCTCTAAAAGTATTGGGTTGTATTAAAGGATGTGTGAAAGGTCGAACGCTTTTTGAAGCCGTTGGATTATCCATTAAATTTGTGCTGATTTCATCAACTGCAGTTGTATTTCCGTGGTATTCGCCATCAATTACCAGAACATCATTCTGATTAGTATAGGCTCTTGCCAATCGTAATGCCAAATCATTAGCTTCACTTCCGGTACAAGTATAAAAAATAACTTGCAAGGATTCAGGGAAATATTTTAATAAACGCTCAGCATAATCGATGTTGTCTTCATATAAAAACCGAGCGTTGGTATTGAGTTTTCGGAGTTGTTTTGTGGCTGCATCAACCACTTTTGGATGAGAATGACCAATGTGAGCCACGTTATTTATGGCATCCAAATACACACGTCCATCATCGGCAATAAGATATTGTTGCCAACCTCTAACCAAATTCATAGGTTCTTGATAATAATATTCCTGCGCTTGTTGGATTACTTTTGCTCTTCGATTTTCTAGAGTTTCTGTTTCGTTATTATTTGTAGTGATTTTTGATTCCATTCCTAAAAAAGCAGATGGATCAGGAGATAAAATTCCCCAACCAATGCTTTCACTTGGTAAACAAAATTGTGGTGCAACTCCTGAACTATCCACTTGAATAAAGACGAGTGATGGAAATGGAGAATTTAAATTTTCGGCTGAAATTGTACCTAAAGGTTCTCCTTGTTTTATTATAGTTCCTATTTCTATATTGCTTTCAATTTCATAAAAATAGATATAAAAAGAGTCTGTTTTAAAAATAGATTTATCTTCAATTTTATTAACAAAAGTTAAATCAACTGGTGCGCATATTGTTGTTCCGGCTGGTGCAAAAGCAAAAATCCCCAATGCAATGGTTTCACTTTCTCTAGGATTGGATTCGAAAGGTTTTAGGACGGGTGTTTTGTAAACAGCTCTTCCAAAACCATTTTCTAATTGATTCTTTATGTTCTTTCTACATTGTTCTAAATTGTTCCAAGCGCCTTCATTGTATATTTCTGATGAAGGACTAATATCAATTATATTAAGAATTTCATTGTTTTCAAATATTGATTTTATTTTTGCTGTTTCCAAAAAATGTTGAATGTTTAAACTTTCTTCCGATTCCATTTTGCATGCTTTACGGAATAGGTCAGTGGCAAATTCTTCTTTTTCGGAACTCAATTGGTGAAACATTTCACGGTCGGCAATGGCTTGTTTTTGCACATATTCATTATCCGGCTCCATAGATAATTGTCTGGCCGAAGCACCTACAATAGTTGCTGAACGCAATTGAATTAATGGATATAATATGTTGATTTCCTCTTTTGTCAAAGGAAAAACTTCGTGGTAGGATTGAATTACTTCATATGCATCGGCAAATGGGGTTGGACTTCCAGTCATTGCTGATTCTAAGACCATAACAGCTAATTCGCCAATTGTCCAGGAATGGCAAACATCACCAAAGTCAATGATTCCCTGAATTTTTTCACCAGAATCATCCAACAGAAGATTGTAGCGAGTCAAATCGGCGTGGATTACGCTTTTGCGAACTTTAGAAATAGCGGGAATTTTTGTTTTCCAATTTTCCATAATAGACAAAATGCTATTTTTAGTCTTTTCATCTTCTACGAAAGTGACCCAGTTTTCAAGTAAGGATGCTGATTGTTGTAAATCCCATTGTATTGGTCGTTCAGCAGCTTCGTGAGAAAATGTAGCAAGTTGTTTTGAAAGGCCTCCCACAAATTTCCCCATATTTTGCAATAAATCTTTTGAACGAAACGGAACTGTTGAAAGCATTGTACCTTCAAGAAAATTTAATACTCGCCACCAATGTGATGCTACGAAAATCATTTGTTTTCCTTCGTTAGAAAGAATTATTTTTGGAATAGCATCGGCATAAAGATGTTCGACTACTTTGTTCTGAAGGTCAAGCCAAGATTCTGGAGTTTCAATATTGGCAATTTTTAATACAAATTTTTCTCCATTGGAATTTCTCACCAAAAAGTTTTGGTCAAGATAACTGTCTAATGGTTTTAAAATTTCTGTAATCCCCCATTCTATTTTCAAAACAGTAAGTGCTTCTTCTTTTGAAAAGGTGGGGCAAGTGGAGATGTTCATATTGATGACTTATTTGGAGTTTAAATACAAAAATCACTATCTTGTATTAAAAACCATAAAATAAATAATTTTTAGTCAATTTTACAAATAAATAATAAAGTTTTGTATAATTGACAAAATAAATCATTTTAGATGTTTGTTAAATAAGTGCATTTTGGCAATGCTAGTTGCGTTAATTGTAAAAAAAAACACTCTAAAGACTAATCGAGGGCACTGAAAAACATTGCTTATTTTGATTAGCGTTGTTTTCAGACAATAAAAAAGTACTTGTAACAGGATTTTAAAATCCTGTTACAAGCACTTT
>NZ_JAYWCK010000073.1:0-4226 GCF_043780635.1 Flavobacterium sp. | reverse complement strand
GGCCGCATACCTTACCAAAGGTTTTCCATCAATACGTTCAAAATGGTTTTTTGAACATAAAAAATGGGTGAAAATCATACCGCGTGACGCTTACACGTATCTAGAATATCATTTCTACGACAAAAAGAAGAATGTTATTATAGAATAAATCAAAAACCGTCCCGATACATCGGGACGGTTTTTTTATGACTATTTGCGAGATTTTTAGAAGCTTTTTCCAGCTATTCGCTATATCCACGCAAAAAGCGTGGGATGCCGCTTCTATCTGGGCTAGGGCATTCGTTTATAAAAAATCATTTTCTTTTCTCTGCAAAAAATCGCTTCATCAACTCCGAAGCTTCATTTGCCAAAACTCCCCGAACTACAGTAGTTTTAGGATGTAATTGCGTTCCCATTTTAGTAAAACCACGATGTTCATCAATGGCACCAAAAACAATTTTCGATATCTGGCTCCAATACAAAGCACCGGCACACATTTGGCAAGGTTCAATCGTGACATACAACGTACAACCTACCAAATATTTTCCGCCAAGAAAATTGGCAGCAGCTGTTATCGCCTGCATTTCGGCGTGAGCAGTAACATCATTCAGCATTTCAGTAAGATTATGACCTCGGGCAATCACTTTATTGTCGATTACAATTACGGAGCCAACAGGAATTTCATCTTTCTCAAAAGCCATTTCTGCCTCTTGCAAGGCTTTCTTCATAAAATATTCGTCGGTGAAAGGGTTTTCCATAATTACAAAAATAAGAATTCAATTCGTACATTTGCTTTATGTCAGACAATTTACTCAAAAACATCTACAATCCAACCGATTTACGCCAACTCGATGAAGCTCAACTTCCTCAAGTTGCCCAAGAATTGCGCGATTTTATTATTGATATAGTTTCCGTGAAAGAAGGACATTTGGGAGCAAGCCTTGGCGTTGTAGAACTTACCATCGCCTTGCATTATGTCTTTAACACTCCAAATGATTTATTGATTTGGGATGTTGGTCATCAAGCCTACGGACATAAAATATTGACTGGAAGAAGAGAAAATTTTTATACTAACAGACAATTGGGAGGTATTTCCGGTTTCCCAAAAAGAAGCGAAAGTATTTTCGATACTTTTGGCGTAGGCCACTCCTCTACATCCATTTCTGCAGCTTTGGGAATGGCAATTGCTTCTAATTTAAAAGGCGATTTCGAAAAACAACACATTGCCGTTGTTGGTGATGCCTCGATTGCATCGGGAATGGCTTTTGAAGGATTGAATCACGCTGGAGTAACCGATGCAAATTTATTGGTAATTCTTAACGACAACGCCATCGGAATTGATCCGAGTGTTGGCGCTTTGAAAAATTATCTAACGGCAGTAAAAGAAGGAAAAAATCCTAAGAAGAATAATATGATTAAGTCTTTGAACTTTGATTATTCAGGACCAATAGACGGGCACGATATTTTTGCAGTAATCAAGGAATTGAAAAGGCTAAAAAAAGTAAAAGGACCAAAATTCCTTCACATTATTACCACAAAAGGAAAAGGATTACAACAAGCCGAAGAAGACCAAGTAAAATACCACGCACCTGGGAAATTCGATAAAATTACTGGAGAAATCCCTTTGAAATCTGAAGAGAATCTGCCTCCAAAATACCAGGATGTTTTTGGTTTGACCTTATTGGATTTGGCCAAAACCAATGAAAAAATTGTTGGAATCACTCCTGCAATGCCTTCGGGAAGTTCATTGAAATTTATGATGGACGCTTTCCCAAAACGCGCTTTTGACGTTGGCATTGCCGAACAACACGCAGTAACATTATCAGCAGGAATGGCGACACAAGGAATGATAGTTTTTTGCAATATTTATTCCACGTTTTTGCAACGAGCTTACGACCAAGTCATTCACGACGTGGCTTTACAGGATTTGCCGGTAATTTTTTGTTTGGACAGAGCGGGGTTGGTTGGTGAAGATGGCGCAACCCATCACGGTGTTTTCGATTTGGCTTATTTGCGCTGCATCCCGAATATGATTGTGTATTCGCCATTGAATGAAATTGCTCTTCGAAACATTTTATATACAGCACAATTTGGTTTAAACCATCCTATCGCCATTAGATATCCTAGAGGTCGAGGTCAAATTATAGATTGGCAAAAACCGTATGAAAAAATCGAAATAGGCAAAGCAAATTGTCTCAAAAAAGGAACAAAAGTAGCCGTTTTATCTAATGGAACCATTGGAAACAACGTGACTTTGGCTTTAGCCACAATACCTCATCCAGAAACAGTTGCTCATTATGATTTTGCCTTTGTAAAACCTCTTGACGCGAAATTATTGCATAGCATTTTCAAGGATTTTGAAACCATAATTACCATTGAAGATGGCGTGATAAAAGGAGGTTTTGGCAGCGCTATTCTTGAGTTTTCAGCACAAAATAATTACACTTCAACAGTAAAAACCCTTGGAATTCCTGATGAATTTATCGAACAAGGATCTATTGAGGAACAACAACAATATTGTAAAATTGACGTTAAAAGTTTGTCAATCCTTTTTTCAAGCTATTGAAATGAAATATTTTCGCATTTTTAAACTTAATAGACACTAATGAAATTAATACATAGCCTCATAATCCTATTCTCATTAACAATTTGTATAAATAGTTTTTCTCAAGAGACAGAAATAACTCCATTAATAGTAGAACTAAAACCAGTTACAACTATTGCAACAGCTACTATAACCGCAACAAGAGCAATTAAAACAGGACTTCCATTACCAATATTCCCTGTATCTGCTTGGCAAAGTAAAAACACTGTTGGTTTTGACCTGAACGAAATTGCATTCGTAAATTGGAATGCTGGTGGAGTTAGCTCCATTTCCGGCTTGTTAAAAGGGAATTTTACAAGAATTCACACAACAGAAAATAGCAAATGGGTCAATGAATTAATCGTTCGATACGGTATCAATAAACAAGATGGCCTGACCATTAGAAAGTCAGATGATGAATTTCGATTTAATTCTACCTTTGGATATAGACAAAACACCTCGTCGAATTGGTACTATTCGGGAAAATTTAATTTTAACACCCAATTTACAAACGGTTATAAATATCCAAACACTACAACTCCAATTTCGCAACCATTTGCTCCAGCTTATACTTTCCTCGGAGCTGGTGCAGATTATTTCGACAAGGAAAAGAAATTTGATGTTTATATTTCACCGCTAACTATGAAAAGTACTTTGGTTTTAGACCAAACCTTAGCTAATAAAGGAGCTTTTGGGGTAACCAAGGCAACTTATGACTCAGAAGGAAAGATAATTTCAGAAAGCAAACAATCAAAAACCGAAATTGGTTTTTTAGTGACCAACTACTATAAAAAAGAAGTTTGGAAAAACATTACCATAGAAAACCGATTGAGTCTATATTCGGATTATGCCAATAATTTTGGGAATATTGACGTGGAATGGAAATTACAATTTGATTTAATTGTAAACCAATATGTTAGTGCCAACATTGGAACACACGCAATTTATGACGACGATGTCAAGACTTATGAAGAAATTGATGGCGTTAAAGTTGAAGGTGGTCCAACATTGCAACTGAGACAATCACTTGGAATTGGAATGGTTTACCTTTTTTAAAAAATCAACTGGTTTTTTTACCATTGATAGTTTCATATAATTCCAAGGCATTTCCATCGGTCAAAAGGGAAACGTAATGGCAAATATGCAACAGCCTTTTGTACAAATCATCCTTTTCTTCCAAGAACTTTTCAGGTAACATTTTCAACAATAATTTGTCATAATTAGACGAATTGCCATCAAATTTATTGTTAAAAGCGGTAATGAATTTATCCAATAAAGTTTGAATAATTTGATAGCCCACAATTTCTTTTTCAATGACTTCGCGGCTTTGATAAATATTTTTGACGCTGAGTTTGATAATATCGTCCATTTGAACTTTATACTTGCTTTTGTCCGTCAAAGCGTGTGGAAATCTTCCCTGCAAAATTGCCTCTTCATTTTCAATAAAAACTTTAACAGCATCATTTATTAAGCTGCCTATTGCCAAAGCTCTCAAATAGCTGATTCGGTCTTCTTTGGTAGTTAATGTATTGTATTTACTGGTGTCAATGCTGTCTTTGACCAATTTTATCAAATATTCTAAGGCAAAATCTTCGGAAACTAAACCCAAATTTATACCATCTTCGAAGTCGATAATCGTATAACAAATATCATCGGCAGCTTC
>NZ_JAYWCK010000072.1:0-19264 GCF_043780635.1 Flavobacterium sp. | reverse complement strand
AATTAGTTGCCTAAAAAAAATAGCCTGCTGTAAAAGGCTTTATTTGAATTGTAGTACAGGGAAATTTTATTAAAAATGAGGTTTTTTCACAGCCTGACGGTTTGCAGCTACAAGAAGTTGGCGATTACGAAGCACAAAACTGTCTGCCACCACTGAACCTGATACGAAGCACAAAACTTCATTTAACCACTGAACCGCCAATTTCTTGTAGGTGCTGTTATGCCTTCGTTGTTCTTTTTTTCACTACAAATTTAGTGATTTCAGGCGTTATATTTATGTGATTCCACCACCAAAAATGAAGATGTTTCGCAATCATATTTCTCCGAAGTTTATAGGTTTTGTAATTAAATGCTCCAATTTACTGGTTGCTTTATTAGCTCTATAAATGCTTCTTACCAGTTGTAAGGCATCACGCTTCATATCTTGCCCCAAGGTGTATTTATACTCCTTTGAAAAATCTTTGGTACACTCAAATATTTTCAAAATTAGTTTATATGTATCTCGGTAAACCGGTAAGTCATAGTATAATGCCATTTGGTTGCAAAAATAAAATCGACCGCTTCGCGGTAATATTTAAATTGTTAAATGGATAAATGGTTAAAAAGCCCTTACTCCACGCACGGTGCTTGTAATTCGCTTATCACTGTTGGTGGCGTTACCATTGTTGAAGAAGAAGGTGGACGCATAGGTAGCGCTATACTCGGTACTGCTCCAATAGTAAGCTGTACTTGAAAGTAGCGTGTTGCCACCTGCCCACAAGCCTTTTTGGGCACTATAACGGTTATAATACAATAATCCTAATTCATCAATACTTGGTAAATACCAACCTGCACCTAAACCTGCAATGTATGTTGCTGCTGGGCTACCGGTCATTAAGCCAGTATTGTAGTTACCATCCCAAGAACGGTTTGCATTTACTAATGTGGCTGGTGTTTGCCAAGCAGCTGTGCTTTCAGTAAGTGCTACTATAAGCCCGTGTTCTAAACCATCGCTGCCTTTGTATAGGTGATAAATTATTCCGCCATTAAAGGCTTCGCCTAGGTAGTGGGTAAAACCACCAATTGGACCTGCTGCACCTGTTAAACCTGTTGCTCCAACTAAACCATTTGTTCCGTTTGTTCCTGCTACACCTGTTGCTCCTGTTAAACCGATTGGACCTTGTGGCCCCGGTGTTCCGTTAGCACTAAACAAAGCATAAGGCACACTCATTAATTCGTTTGTACCAGCTATGGTGTAAACTGTTCCGCCTGTTGGGTCAGTTTCTGTTTTTATAAAGTAAGGACTAGCCGCCCAATTAATAGCAGAAAATGTGCCTGTAACAGGAGTTCCTGTTCCAATTTCTAAACTTACTAAACCATTGGCGTTGGTGCTTGGTGTTTGCGTTTCTACATATACAGCCGTACCGGTTGATGAACCTTGCAATATGCTAATTTTCATTCCAACGGGTGTTGATGTTATTAACGCACTACTACTGTTGCGAATTACGGCTTGGTAACTCATTTTTTGTGGGGCTTGGGCAAATACACTTGCCGTTAATAAAAGCCCTGCTACGATTGAATAAATTTTTTTCATAATTTTAAAGTTTAGTTGTTAATACTTTTATTCGTTCCCGATACGCTTCGCTATCGGGACTAATTCGGCTACGCGTTTTTATTTAAAAACACTGCCTCATTGAGTTTTAATGATTTTAAATGTTTTTACTTCGTTGTTATTGTTGGTTACTTTTAAAAAATAAGTGGCAGTAGGTAAGTTTTCCATTGCAATGGTTTCGCTACTGCTTATTATTTTTCGACTTTCAATTAATTTTCCGCTGATGTCATAGAGTTGAAAGTTCAAAGTTGAAAGTTCAAAGTTGCCAACACTTAGCGTTAAAAAATTGGTAGTAGGGTTTGGGTAAGCTGTTAATTCCAATTTAATGGAATTGTCTTCTATACCCAGCACAATAGAAATTTCGTAGGGTTGCTGCACGCCTTGTGCTACCGAACCGTTTGTACCTGTATTGGTGGTATAAACAATTTGCCCTACCGAATAAGCAACGGTTCCTCCGCTACCCGAAGCATTACCGCCTGTGGCAGTACTTGCTTGTTGTGCTTGTGCTGTTAGCCCGAGTCCTAACAACAAAACACTCAATTTTACTTTTTTGTGTTTCATTTTGCTTGTTTTAATTGTTGTTTTGCAATAATACGCTTTTTTCTGTCTGTGGGTTTATGTTTACGCTGTCGTCTTTACAATGAGGCATAACTCATTTATACCGGCCATAAAATGGCTCCAATCCACCCAAAAAGGGTTGGCTTTGTGCCATAAAAAGCTCTAGTATTTATTTAGCTAATGTATAAATAAATTATTACAAATGATTAATAAAATAGTCTAATTCCTCTGCTTTTTTTGAGGATAAGTCTTTATAAACTCAATAGTTTATTATCTCGACTGCGTGAGGGATGGAAGCGGCATCTCCCGATTTAGAAAAACAAGGCTTTTTAGCTGTAGTTTTTGGAAATAGGGAATACAGCGCACAGCCCGACAGCGCCGGAGCTTGCGGAGGCGGTGACACGCCCAAATAAAAAACCCGATTCTGTTTTAACTTCAATACCTTAAAATAATATTAAATTATAATACAATTGGCAACTTCCCGTTTTAAAAAAGGTAAATTGGCACATTGATTTATTACTTTTGAATACTTTTTATAAAATTATGGATAAGATAAAAATACTTTGGGTCGATGACGAAATTGACTATTTAAAACCGCATATTTTATTTCTGGAAAAGAAAAGCTACATCGTCACCACTTGCAATAACGGCCGTGACGCGATTGATGTTTTTGAAAACGAAAATTTTGACATTGTTTTTCTGGACGAAAACATGCCTGGAATGAGTGGGTTGGAAACCCTTTCGGAAATGAAGGAAAAGAAATCTTCGATTCCGATGATTATGATTACCAAAAGTGAGGAAGAATATATTATGGAGGAAGCCATAGGCTCCAAAATTGCCGATTATTTGATAAAACCCGTGAATCCTAATCAGATTTTGTTGAGTTTGAAAAAGAATCTGGATCATTCGCGATTGATTTCACAGAAAACGACGCTTGATTACCAAAAGGAATTCCGCAAAATATCGATGGAAATGGCGATGGTCAATTCCTATGAAGACTGGGTGGAATTGTATAAAAAATTGGTTTTTTGGGAATTGGAACTTGAGAACATTAACGACCAAGGAATGATTGAAATTCTGGAATCGCAAAAGGCAGAAGCTAATTCGCAATTTGGAAAATTCATCGAACGCAATTATGAAGATTGGTTCGCTCCAAAAGCTGATAAACCGGTTCTTTCACACAATTTATTCCGAGAATTAGTGGTTCCTGAAATTGTAAAAAAAGACAAACCTATTTTGTTTGTGGTCATTGACAACTTGCGTTACGACCAATGGAAAGTTTTTGAAAGCGTGGTGGGTAATCATTATAAATTGGAAAAAGAAGTGCCGTATTACGCCATTTTGCCAACAGCAACACAATATGCCCGTAATTCAATTTTCTCTGGTTTGACACCATTAGAAATGGAAAAACAGTTTCCGAAATATTGGAAAAACGATCCTGAAGAAGGCGGCAAAAACTTATATGAAGCTGAGTTTTTGACAGCCCAATTAAAACGATTGGGATTGAACATCAAACAGGATTATTTCAAAATCACCAATCTCGCCGGAGGAAAAAGACTGGTTGAGAACTTTAGAACATTAAAATCCAATGATTTAGTTACAGTAGTTTACAATTTTGTGGATATGCTTTCGCACGCCAAGACTGAAATGGATGTTGTAAAAGAATTGGCTTCTGACGATAAGGCGTATCGCTCGCTGACTTTGAGTTGGTTTAAGAATTCCCCTCTTTTAGAAATCATTCAACAGGCACAAAAATTGGGTTTCAAATTGATTCTTACCACTGATCACGGAACCATAAACGTAAAAAATCCTTCGAAAGTCATTGGTGATAAAAACACCAGTCTCAATTTACGCTATAAAACAGGCCGCAGTTTGTCCTACGAACAGAAAGATGTTTATGCTGTGAAAGAGCCGAAAAACATAGGTTTGCCAACGATTAATATGAGCAGTTCTTATATTTTTGCCAAAAACGACTTGTTCTTAGCTTATGTCAATAACTATAATCATTATGTGAGTTATTATAAAAATACGTATCAACACGGCGGAATCTCATTGGAAGAAATGATTATCCCTTTTCTGATTTTTAACCCGAAATAATTCAGAATGCAGATTGCAGATTTTAGATTGCAGATTTGCTTAAGAACCATAAACTTTTTAAAGAATGAATATCACTTTTTCATTAGATGAAATCAATGAAGTAGCCAAACAAATTTTAGAACAAAACCCGAATAAAATTATCCTTTTTAACGGAGAAATGGGTGTTGGCAAAACTACTTTAATAAAAGCTTTGGCTAAAAAAATGGGAGTAAATGATGTGACAAGTAGTCCAACTTTTTCTTTAGTTAATGAATATCAAACTACTAATCATCAGACTATTTATCATTTTGATTTTTATAGGCTGAATAATGAAATCGAAGCTTTGGATATGGGAGCCGATGAATACCTTTATTCCGGTAATTGGTGTTTTATTGAGTGGGGCGAAAAGATTCCAAATCTTATTCCGGATTTGCATTCAACAATTTCAATTAGATTGCTTTCTGACGGCAAACGCCTTTTAGAATTAATATAATTTTAAAATTATGGATATTGATAACACCGTTATAATTATTCCGTTTTCTCCAGATTTAAAGGAAGAAATAAAAACGCTGAATTTTGAATGGCTAAAAAAACATTTCAAAGTTGAAGCCAATGATGAGCGTGTACTTTCTGATCCTCAACGAGAAATCATAGACAAAGGGGGAATGATTTTTTATGCCAAGTACAATGACAAAATTGTAGGCACTGTTTCTCTGTTAAAAATAGACGAAACCACTTTCGAACTGAGTAAAATGGCCGTAACTGATGGCGTTCAGGGATTAGGAATTGGCAACAAACTTATGGATTATTGCATTGAATTTGCTCAACAAAAAGGAATAAAAAAACTCATTTTGTATTCGAACAGGAAATTATTGCCGGCTTTATATTTGTATAAAAAATATGATTTTGAAGAAGTTCCTTTAGAAGATGGTATTTATGAAAGAGCAGATATTAAGATGGAGCGCATTCTTTAGTATCGAATTTCCCTTTTTAATAATAATGAATGCTCAATTTATATCGTTATAATGACCAAATTCTGATTTTTTTTCAGTAAATTGTACCACTAATTTCAACAAACAATGTCGATAACTCCATTTACTAAGCAACAGTTATTACCTCAAGAAGAAAAACTTGAAATAGCAAGGCACAAAAGCCAACTTTTCATTGGATTACCCAAAGAAAACAGTTATCAAGAACGCCGCATTTGTCTTACTCCAGATGCTGTAAATTCCTTAACTTATCAGGGACATCGCGTGATGATTGAAGCCGGAGCTGGAGAAAGTTCAAGTTATTCCGACAAAGAATATGCTGATGCCGGAGCCGAAATCACTAAAGATACCAAAAAAGTTTTCAGTTGTCCGATGCTTTTAAAGGTGGAACCTCCTACTCTAGCCGAAATTGCGATGATGAGTCCTGAAACTATTATCATTTCTGCAATTCAGATAAAAACTAGAAAAAAATCCTATTTTGAAGCCTTAAAAAAGAAAAAAATTACCGCACTAGCTTTCGAATATATAAAAGATGAAGATGGCTCCTATCCTGCCGTGAAATCATTAAGCGAAATTGCAGGAACTGCATCGATATTAATTGCTGCCGAATTGATGATTACCAATTCTTTTGGAAAAGGACTATTATTTGGCAACATTACCGGCGTTCCTCCTACTGATGTAGTCATTATTGGAGCGGGAACCGTGGGCGAATTTGCAGCAAAAACCGCTATTGGTCTAGGTGCCAATGTAAAAGTTTTCGACAATTCAATTACAAAACTACGTCGTTTACAAAACAATTTGAATCAGCGTATTTTCACCTCCACCATTCAACCCAAATCCTTATTGAAAGCATTAAGAAGATGCGATGTCGCCATTGGCGGGATGCGTGGCAAAGAACGCTGTCCGGTTGTCGTTACTGAAACTATGGTCGAACATATGAAAAAAGGAGCAGTAATTGTTGATGTGAGCATTGACACTGGCGGCTGTTTTGAAACTTCGGAAGTAACCACTCACGAAAAACCAACCTTTGTCAAAAGTGGGGTATTGCATTATTGCGTTCCCAATATTCCTTCTCGATATTCAAAAACGGCATCCCTTTCAATTAGCAATATCATTACACCTTATTTATTGCAGATTGCTGAAGATGGCGGAATCGAAAGTGCCATCCGTTGCAATAACGGTTTAAAACACGGAGTATATTTATATCATGGAATCCTTACTAATAAAGCCATTGGCGATTGGTTTGACTTGCCTAATAACGATATTAATTTAATCGTGTTTTAAATAAACTTTCTTTTACCTTTGCCAAAAATTAAAATATGAAATTTTCACACCGTTTTGCCTATTACCTTATAGGATTAATAATGGGTTCTTTCTTTGTAGCCGCTGTTTTTAGCGGAAAAGATACCCGTTGCAATTATTTCCCAAACGCCAGAGTTTTAAATGACTTAAGAAATAAACCCTTTAATTATTCGGATAAAGCCTCCCAAATATTGACTGAAAAATGGATTGACACCATCGATATAAAAAACACCTTGAAATTTGGGGATGTTGATTTTGACCAAAGTAATGTTGAATTCAAAAATGGAAAAATTTATGTGATTGAAGGAAAAACTGTAAAAAACCAGGAAATCATACTCAAAGTGATTAATTATCCTGAAAAAGCGGTTTTAGACGATATTATTAAAAAATAGAATTGTAAAAAATTTACCAATAAAACTCCCTACTGGTAGGGTTTTTATGATTGTCGATACTTCAACTAAATTCATGGGCATTATATATATTTGGTATAATTTCCACTGCTGTCATTTATTAGCTTTTTGAAATACCAGAAGGTTAAATAATAAATAAAATATCATCCTTAACTCCTTTTCCAATGATTTTTCATATAGGAATTGAATATATCTTCCTTAAAATATTCAGCTTATAAAGAAATGAAAATACATTATTTTCTTTTAACTTCAATAGTCTACATATAGGAGCCTTTGCCAAGCGCAGCCCAGATAATACCACGTTTTTTCATTCTTCATTTGATTACAAAATGGTTTCTCTCAATAAAAAATAGAAGTTTTTTTTATTGAGAGAAATATTTCTTTGTTTTTTAATATGATCTTTTCTCAATGGGCTTTTCAATTGAGAAATGATTTATTTTTTACCAAGTTATTGATTTATTTGGCACTTGTCAGTTTGTATAAAACGAATAGTTTTGAGTGTTTATGATTCTTAATAAGTATTCAAAAATAATTAATACAAAACTGGTAGGTACTAGTATGTAATATATCATTATTGATTTACTTTTGAATTTCATTTTTGATAAAAAATTTATATAAAAAATAATGGATTCATTTATAAATACACATTCTATGATTAAATTCTTCGGGAATGTACCGGAAGGAGGTATTATTGATTCTTGTGAATTAGCCAATAAAAAAGGGATGACAATGAAGGTAATAACATATGGCGCTACTATTACCTCATTAAAAATACCATTGAAAAATGGTGAACTTTTGGATGTGGTTTTAGGTTTTGATAATTTGGAAGCCTATTTGAATTCCTTCAATTTAAAGAGTGCACCGTATTTTGGAGCAACAGTTGGACGTTATGCAGGCCGAATTAATAATAGTACTGTTAATTTAAATGGGAAATCAATTTATTTGAATAGTAACAATAATGCAAATTCATTACACGGGGGAAATATTGGCTTTAGCCAAAAGCAATGGAAGATCAAAGATATAAAGGAAGGTAAAAATCCATCAATAACTTTAAGTTATTTTAGTCAGGATGGAGAAGAAAATTATCCTGGAGATTTATCGGTTGATTTAACCTATACTTTATCAGAAGAAAATGAATTGATTATTGATTATGTTGCCAATACGTCAGAAGACACAATAATAAACTTGACTCATCACAGCTATTTTAATCTTGACGGGCATAATTCTACTATTATAGATCAGAAATTAATGGTTGATTCCTATGGAATATTGGAAACCAATGATCAAAATATCCCGACAGGCAAGTTATTGAATTTAGAAAATAAGCCTTTTGATTTTAAGCAAGCCAAAAAATGTCCACAAGCAATAGATACCACTTTTGTTTTGAATGAAAGTGATGCGTTATCGGCGTCACTTTTCAATCCTAAAAATAATTTAGCGATGTTCGTATACACGAATCAGCCGGCTGTCCATATTTATGTTGGAGGAAATTGTTTTAATGAAATAAAAAGTAAAGAAAATACGGATTATAATGCTTTGAGCGGGATTTGTTTTGAAACTCAAAATTTTCCAGATGCCCCTAATCACAAACATTTTCCTAATGCTGTTTTGAAAAAAGGAGAAGTATATCAACATAAAACAATTTACAAGTTTCAAAACATGTAAAGGCTATTGACAAAGAATCAAAAAATAAAAACGATTTAATTATATTATAATGAATGAGATTTTAATACAAGATACGACAGATTTTTTTAAAGAAAAATTTGGAAATTCACCTTCTAAAACTGTTCTGTCACCAGGTAGAATTAATATTATTGGGGAGCATATTGATTATAATGATGGCTATGTATTACCAGCTGCCATTGATAAAATTATTTGTTTTGCTTTCAAAAAAAACAATTCGAACACCGCAATCATCCAAGCTATTGATTTGAATGAATCAATAGTAATTGATGTTACAAAAGAAGAAATATTAAGCGAGGTCGTTTGGACTAATTATTTACGTGGCGTATTGTTTCAACTGAAATTAAAAGGATATGAAATTGGAGGTTTTAATTGTGCCTTTAGCAGTAATATTCCCACCGGTTCTGGTTTATCTTCTTCGGCAGCTTTAGAATGTGGTTTTTTATTCGGAATTAACGAAATGTTTAATTTAGGAATAAATTCAATTGATATTGCATTAATGGGGCAAAAAGCCGAGCATT
This sequence comes from Flavobacterium sp., assembly GCF_043780635.1. Taxonomy (GTDB): domain Bacteria; phylum Bacteroidota; class Bacteroidia; order Flavobacteriales; family Flavobacteriaceae; genus Flavobacterium. The sequence goes on along the minus strand of NZ_JAYWCK010000072.1, from coordinate 10,135 downwards.
GGGTTGGTATCAATTGTGGTATTATGGATCAGTTTTCCAGCGTAATGGGATTAGAAAATAAAGTATTAAAAATAGATTGCCGCACATTAGATTACACATACCACGAGGCTAATTTTGTTGATTATTCTTTAATATTGTTTGACAGTAATGTAAAGCATTCCTTATTCACCTCTGAATACAATAACCGACGTATAGAATGTAACGAAGGTTTGAGTATCATCAAAGAAAATTATCCCGAAATTAATAGCTTCAGAGACTGCGATGTAAATCTTTTGACTAGTTTGAAATCTAAAATGACAGACAATGTATATAGAAGAAGTTTATATGCTGTAAAAGAAATTAAACGTGTAATTCAAGCATGTGTAGCCCTGGACAATGGCGATATTGAAACATTAGGGAAATTAATGTTTGAAACTCACGAGGGATTATCTAAAGACTACGAAGTAAGTTGTGCCGAATTAGACTATTTGGTAGATTTAGCCAAAGTTGAAGAGGACGTAATTGGTTCTCGATTAATGGGAGGCGGTTTTGGAGGATGCACCATTACTTTGGTAAAAAAGGGAAGCGAAAATGCTATTAAAGGGAAATTTACCAAATTATATGCAGACCAATTTGGAATCGAATTAAAAATATATGATGTAAAAATTTCCAATGGAACATCACTTTATAAAAAAAATTAAGTAATGAAAAAATTTGATATCTACGAAGATCCGCATAGACGATTTAATCCTCTAATCAACGAATGGGTTTTAGTTTCTCCACACAGAGCCAAGCGTCCTTGGCAAGGTCAAAAGGAAACAATTGCTGAGGATGGAAGGCCAGAATACGACCCAACTTGTTATTTATGCCCAGGCAATGTTCGTGCTAATGGTGAAGTAAATCCACAATATACAAGTTCATTTGTATTTGATAATGATTTTGCTGCATTGAAACAAGAAGAAATAGAGTTTCATGAAAGTAAGGAAACTACTTTTTTTAAAGCTAAACCAGAAAGAGGAATCTCTAGAGTGGTTTGCTTTTCTCCAAAACACAATATAACCTTACCTGAAATGGATTTGTCAACAATCGAAGAAATTATTCGTACTTGGCAAAGAGAATATACAAATTTAGGGAAAGTTGATTACATTAATTATGTACAAATTTTTGAAAATAAAGGAAGTGTAATGGGTTGCAGTAACCCCCATCCTCACGGTCAAATTTGGGCACAATCTTCAATACCTACTCAAATAGAAAAAACACAAAATAGCTTAAAAGGGTATTTCGATAAAAACGGTAGTAACTTGCTTCTGGACTATGTGAAAAAAGAATTAGAAGCAAAAGAACGTATTATAATAGAAAACGAAAATTTTGTGGCATTGGTTCCTTTTTGGGCTGTTTGGCCATTCGAAACCTTGATTGTTTGCAAGCGTCATGTTACTAAGATAACTGATTTTAATACAGTAGAAATATCGGCTTATGCAATAATTTTAAAACAATTGACAGCTAAGTACGATAACCTTTTTGAAACATCTTTCCCCTACTCTTCGGGTATTCATCAAGCTCCAACTGATGGCAAAGATCATCCGGAATGGTTATTTCATATGCATTTTTATCCACCATTGTTGCGTTCAGCTTCTGTTAAAAAATTTATGGTAGGATATGAAATGATGGGCGAATCACAACGAGATATTACTGCAGAGAAAAGTGCTCAAATGTTAAGGAATTTATCTGACGTACATTATAAAAGCAAATAAGAAATGAAAATATTAGTAACTGGAGGTTTAGGATTTATCGGTTCGCATACGGTTGTAGAATTGCAAAATAAAGGTTTCGAAGTGGTCATTATTGACAATTTATCGAATTCCTCGACTGCAGTTTTAGAAGGAATTACTTCTATAACAAATCAATTGCCTCTTTTTGAAAACATCGATTTAAGAGATAAAGATGCGGTTCACAATTTCTTCGAAAAATATACAGATATTGCTGGAGTAATTCATTTTGCGGCCTCAAAAGCTGTGGGCGAAAGCGTTGAAAAACCATTATTGTATTACGAAAACAACATTGGCAGCTTAGTATACTTGTTACAAGAATTACAAAATTTGCCTGAAGCGCATTTTATATTTAGTTCTTCATGCACGGTATACGGTCAAGCCGAAAAAATGCCAATTGATGAAAATTCACCTATTCAAGCAGCGATGTCCCCTTACGGAAACACAAAACAAATAGGCGAAGAGATTATTACTGATGTTACAAAAGTGAGTAATATTAAGGCGATTTTATTACGTTATTTTAATCCAATAGGAGCTCATTCATCAGCAGCAATCGGTGAATTACCGCTTGGGGTTCCTCAGAATTTAGTGCCATTTATTACGCAAACAGCTATGGGATTACGTAAAGAACTTTCGGTTTATGGAAATGATTATCCCACACCCGATGGAACTTGTATTCGCGATTATATTCATGTGGTCGATTTAGCAAAAGCACACGTAGTTGCTTTGCAACGCTTATTAGATAAAAAAAATATTGAAAAAGTAGAGATTTTTAATTTAGGTTCAGGGGTAGGAAGTTCCGTTTTAGAAGTTATTGAAGCTTTTGAAAAAGTAAGCAATCAAAAATTAGCCTATAAAATAGCCAATAGACGTGAGGGCGATGTGACTATGGCTTATGCCAATACCGATAAGGCCAATTCTATTTTAGGTTGGAAAACCCAATTGAGTTTGGAAGAAGCCATGGAAAGTGCTTGGAAATGGGAACAAAAAATTAGAAGTTAAAAATCAAACAACCAAAATTAAATAATAACAAATAAACCAAATTATGAAAACATTACAACTTGCAGATTATCTGGTCTTTCTAATATACTTTTTTATAGTATCTGGATATGGCTATTGGATTTACAAACGAAAACAAACTGCCAAACATTCGGCTTCGCACGATTACTTCTTGGCAGAAGGTTCATTAACTTGGTGGGCTATTGGAACTTCATTAATTGCCTCCAATATTTCTTCTGAGCAATTCATTGCCATGTCCGGTAATGGATTCAAAATGGGATTGGCTATTGCAAGCTATGAGTGGATGTCAGCATTGACATTAATTATTGTGGCTGTGTTTTTTATTCCAGTGTATTTAAAAAATAAAATTTACACAATGCCCCAGTTCTTGAGTGAAAGATACAATGGAGACATCGCCATGATTATGGCCGTTTTCTGGTTGTTGCTTTATGTAATAGTAAATTTGACTTCCATCCTTTATTTAGGAGCATTGGCCGTGAATGGTATTTCTGGAATAAACTTAGATTTGTGTATGTATGGATTGGCTTTCTTTGCTATTATTATTGCTTTGGGAGGTATGAAAGTGATTGGTTATACTGATGTTATCCAAGTGGTTTTCTTGATTTTTGGGGGCTTAGTGACCACTTATTTAGCATTGGATAAAGTAGCTGAATTAAACGGACAACACGGCATGGTTCAAGGATTTAACTATATGATGAATCAATCTGGAGATCATTTTCATATGATTTTCAAAAAGGATAGTCCAAACTTCCCTAGTTTACCTGGACTTACCGTATTGCTTGGAGGAATGTGGATCGTGAATTTAAATTATTGGGGCTGTAATCAATACATCACTCAAAGGGCTTTAGGCGCTGATTTAAAAACAGCTAGAAGTGGTATTCTATTTGCAGCTTTCTTAAAGTTATTGATGCCTGTTATTGTAGTTTTACCTGGTATTGCCGCTTATGTAATTTATATGAAAGGTGGTTTGCAAACAGAATTGCTTGGCCCTGACGGAGTTTTAAATCCAGACCGTTCTTATCCTGTTTTGTTAAATCTACTTCCCGTAGGATTAAAAGGTTTGTCTTTTGCTGCTTTAACAGCTGCAGTTGTAGCTTCTTTAGCCGGTAAAGTAAATAGTATTGCAACTATTTTCACATTAGATGTCTTCAAGAAAAAAATAGACGTAAATGCTAGTGAAAAGAAAATGGTTAGAGTGGGTAAATTAACGGTTTTAATAGCAATGCTTTTAGCGGTTATTATTGCACCACATTTAGGAATTGATAAAAAAGGAGGTTTTGAATTCATTCAAGAATATACAGGATTTGTGAGTCCAGGTATTTTCGCTATGTTTATTATGGGATTCTTCTGGAAGAAAACAAGTTCAAATGCTGCCATGTTTGCAACAATTGGAGGATTTGTATTGTCTGTTATTTTTAAATTCTTACCAAATTTTATGAATTTAGAGTTTTTACATTCGACTGGTTTTTCCGCTTTAGTAACTCAAGAGAACGGTGCAAGTTTATATGAAATTCCATTTATAGACCGTATGGGTTTTGTTTTTGCAATATGTGTTATTCTTATGATTGTTATAAGTTTAATTGATCAAAAACGCGGTTTGAAAACCAAAGGATTGGAAATAGATTCTTCTATGTTTAAAGTGAATAATGCGTTTTTAGCGGGAAGTTTAATTATTGTAGGGATTTTAGTAGCCTTATATTCTGTGTTCTGGTAGAAAACTAGTTTTATTTTATATTTCAAAGCTCCCTTTTTTTATTAAAAGGGAGCTTTTTTATTATTTTGTCTTGTATTAAAACAGAGGACTATTTAATCTATTTCAAATCTATTTTTGGGTTATCGTGATTAATGGTAAAAATTCGAGGAATTTGTTTATTGTAATTTTTGTTATTGTCTGTTGTTCTGTTTTCTATATTTATTCTCCCTATTTTTTTTATCTCCAAATCGTGTTATACTATCTTGCCCTACTACGTTTACAAAATCTAGTACTTTGTATCTGTTAGGTTTCTCCATTACAGCAGCCTCCTCCCTTAAATCTTTCAGAATCATGCCTTCTTTGATTAGTGTTTGAATTTCTTTGACCCTTGTGATTTTTACAGGTATTAAATTGTCTTCATTGGGATAACTAAACCACATTATTTTTTTTTCAATATCTGTTTTTTCAAGTCTTGCTAACCCTTTAAGTGTTTGAATACTTTTCAAATCAGTGTCCTTTAAAGTTAGTTTATTATCTTCTCGATCTGCTATTAAACAACATTTAAATTCAGTCCATTGTTTATCTTTGCTCCTGTTTCTATCACTACTATTAAAATCGGTTGACCAAGCAGAAAAGCAGAATTCTCTTCCACAAGTACCAATACCACCCAAGCGTCTCGCCTCTTCCAGAAGACTAATATGACGCATTTCTATTTTGATATGAAAACTTGCAGCCATTACCAAAATCAATTCCCGGAAATCTACCCGTTTATCTGCTGTATAATAGAAGGTGGCTTTGGTATTATCCCCTTGATAATCAACATCACATATTTTCATCTTTAAGTTTAAATCTTTAGCTAAAATGCGTGCTTTAACCATCGTTTCAGATTCCAATCCTTTAGCAGTTTTCCATTTTTCAACATCCACTTCTGTTGCCTTTCGATAAATTTTTTTAATAATTTCGTCACTATTAACTTGGTGTTTTTTTAATTGCAACCGAACCAATTCGCCGGTTAATGAAACATGTCCAATATCATGTCCGCCATAGGTTTCAACAACTACTAAATCAGTATTTTTTAGGTTGATGTTTTTAGTATTTATATAAAAATCTTTACGCCCTCCTTTAAATTTTATTTCAACAATGTTGAATTTTTGTTGTTGGTGCGGCAATGGTATGTTGGCAAGCCAATCATATACATTTAATTGACTATACCCACCGATTATGGATGGTTCATTATTATTAAATTTTGCAGAAGTATCCATAGCTATTGTATAAATTAATATTTTCTATTTGTCAAACTATCATTTTGTTCCTTTTTGATGTCTTTTAATCAGTATCTACAAATACCTCTAGCACTTCTGGCAAATATTCAGCACAGGAGATCTTCGTCGCTTTCGATGAGTTCTTTCTTTTCAAGAATAACTTTATCAAATAGAACTGTTCGTTTTAAGAACTGTTGCTATTTTTTATTTTCTTTTAGGATTAATCTTAATGAAGAGTCTTTTGTGAAATAACTCCAAGCCCAATTAATAAATATTATTAATTTATTTTTTACACTTAGAATCAGCATAAGGTGCACTAACATCCAGGTTAACCAGGCAAAATAGCCCTTGAATTTTATGAAGGGTAAATCTACCACGGCTTTATTTTTACCGATAGTGGCCATTACACCCAAATTGGTGTATTCGTATTGCCTTAAGGGTTTGTTTTGTAATAAAAATTTAAAATTTTTGGCCAAATTTTTCGCTTGGTTTATAGCTACATTTGCCACTTGAGGATGTCCTTTTGGATAAGCAGGTGTTTCCATGTAAGCAATATCGCCCAATGCATATATATTGGAATAGCTTTGCACTAAATTATATCGGTCTACTTTAAATCGATTGTTTACAATTTGTTTTTCGTCAATGCCACTGATTATATTTCCGGTAACTCCGGCTGCCCATATTACGTGTTTGCTTTTTATGCATTCACCATTATTCAAGGTTACAATTTTACCATCGTAATCTTTTACAATTACATTTGTTTTGACGATTACTCCTAATGTTTTTAAATAATCTTCAGAAGCTTTTTGTGCCATTTCACTCATGTTGCTAAGGGTATGTGAACCTCCTTCCAACAAAATAATTTTAAGATTATTAAAATCAATTAATGGATAATCTTTCGGGAGAATGTTGTGCTTGATTTCCGAAAAAGCGCCAGCTAACTCCACACCGGTAGCTCCTGCACCAACAATCACAATATTGAGCAAGTATTCTTTTTCGCTTTCATCAACAGAAAGCAAGTTTTCAAAATTTTGCAAAATGCGGTTTCTTATTTTAATGGCATCATACGTTGTTTTAAGACCATATGCATGTTTTTCAATATTCTTGTTGCCAAAAAAGTTCGTTTTACATCCGCTTGCTATTACCAAATAATCGTAATCAAAACTTCCTATTGTTGTTCTAATACTATTTACATTTGGTTCTATACTCAAAACTTCAGTCATTCTGATTTGAGTATTTTTTCTCTTTTGAAATATTTTACGAAGTGGAAATGAAATACTACTGGGCTCTATTTGTGAAGTGGCAACCTGATAGAATAAAGGTTGAAACTGGTGATGATTGACCTTATCAATGAGTAAAACATCAAATAAATTTTGATCAAGATGATCAATAAACTGTATCCCTGCAAAACCACCTCCTATAATTATTATTTTATTTCTTTTCATTGTGTCAAGTATATAAATTATTCTGTTGGTAAAATAAAAATTGCATCATTGATAGTATCGTCTATATTGATTTGACATGAAAGTCTGGTCAATGAGGATACAATTGGAAGACTGTCTAACATATCTAGCTCAGCATCGTTAGGAAGTGGCAATTTCTCAACTCCTTTTTCAACCTCAACTATACAGGTTCCGCATAATGCCATTCCTTCGCATGTTGCCAAGATTGGATATTCAGATGCTCTGAGGACTTCCATTAAACTAAGCTTGATTCCCTTCGGAATTTCAATGGATTTTAATTCAACTCCATTATCTATTACATCAAAAATTATCATCGATTATATTGTATTAAAAAACGTTCACTCCAGTTACGGTCGTGTATTTAAAACTTGGTTTTTTATCTGGATAGATATATTTATAAGCGCCGTGTGCCATAAGCGCCGCTTCATGAAACCCACATAATATAAGTTTTAGTTTGCCCGGATAGGTATTGATATCACCAATAGCATAAATCCCTGCAACATTGGTAGCATAATCTAAAGTATTTACTTCAATGGCATTTTTATTAAGATTCAATCCCCAATTGGCTATAGGGCCAAGCTTTGGACTTAAACCAAATAAGGGAATTAAATAGTCCGTTTCAATTTCATTAATTTCTTCTTCTTTATTGGATACACTAACTGATTTTAATATTCCATTTCCTTGCAAAGACAGAAGGTTTGTGTTTAAAAGCAAGTTTATTTTTCCTGCCTTCGCTAAATCAGATATCTTTTCTGCCGAATCTGGAGCCCCTCTTAAGGATTCGCTTCGATGTACAAGCGTTACTTGTTTTGCGATATCGGTCAAGAAAATTGCCCAATCCAAAGCAGAGTCTCCACCTCCGGCAATGACAATATTTTTATCTCGGAATGTCTCGGGATCCTTTACCATATATACGACACCATTGCCCTCAAAATGTTCTAATTTCTCCAAATCAGGTTTTCTTGGTTCAAAGCATCCTAATCCACCGGCAATAACAATTACTTTAGCTCGTATTTCTGTATGATCTGAAGTTTTTAAAATAAAAGTTCCATCATCAAGTTTGGTAATTGTATCCACTCGCTCTCCTAAAGTAAAGCCAGGTTTAAAAGGTTCAATCTGCTTATACAAATTATCTACAAGTTCCTGTGCCTTTATTTCTGGATAGCCGGGAATATCATAAATCGGCTTTTTGGGATATATTTCGGAAAGTTGTCCGCCAATCTGGGGCATTGCATCAACAAGATGGCACCTCATTTTTAATAAGCCAGCTTCAAAAACGGCAAACATTCCAACTGGTCCAGCCCCTATTATACAAATATCTGTTTCAACTTTATTCATTTTTGTTTTACTAATAATTTAAAATTTATTTCACTTAACGAAACGAACATTGATTGTATCCGTTTTAAATCAATTTCCCTCCTTTTAATTAATATGCTGCTGTAAATATCCAAGTGCTAGTTTGCTTGATGTAACATTCTTCTCTTAGCATTTAATTTTTTAAAAGGCGAGCTTTTGTTGTTGGTTATTTTATGTGGAAATATCATTGGTCATTTTCCATACCATGATCGCTTTATCATCACCGGTTGAAACCAAGTAATTATTAAAATCAATCCATAAAAGTTTATTTACCGAATGACTATGTCCTTCGTGTTGCATTTTATCAATCCGCAACAGCATCTCAAAGTTTTCAGCATCCCATATTTTAATTGTTTTATCTCTACTTCCAGTGGCAAAAAACTTTTTATCAGGACTGAAAACGACGCTGTAAATTGCATATTTATGGGCAGGAATATGACGGATTAAAGCATAATCGTTTTCAATATCCCATACATTCAAATAGGCATCTCTTGAACCAGATAAGAGGTATTTCCCATTGGGATGATAGCAGGCTGCATTCACCGAAAAGTCATCAAGATGTCCCTTAAGAATTTTCTTTTCTTCAAAGGTTTCAAAATCAAAAATCCGAATAGTTCCATCACCGCATCCAATAGCTGCTTCTTTTAAAACATTATTGAAATGAATACTTCGTATCTTTTTATCGCAAAGTTTTAAAGCGGTAATCAATGAGAAATCATTTATGGACCAAATTGAAACTGTACCATCACCAGCGGCAACCCAAAAGGATTCTTGTTCCGAAAGATATTGGATATCATAAACAGATTCCCGATGAAGCTGTAATAGCTTTATTTCTTCATTTTTGTTCAGGTCAATAACATGGATACCTCCTACTGACTGACCAACAAGCAATATGTTTCTATCCGGAACATATTTCAATGCCAACGCTTTGGCTGGTATCTTGGCAACAACTTTGTTTTGGTGTTGCTCTTCAAGATTCCACTCTACCACTAAGTTGTCGCTGCTACCAGAGTAAAAAAGTGGAGCACGAGATGCGGGTTCCAATGTGAAAATAGCGCCTCCGTGCCCAATAAATTGGCCTGTTTTTTCGACTTGTATTTTTGTTGGTGCAGTTATCATACGAGATGCATATTTTCTTTTTTATTGAGTAATTCTTCAGTTGTTTCTCTGTATTTCGGATCATCCACGCAACAATCTACCGGACAAACGGCGGCACATTGTGGTTCATCGTGAAAACCGACACACTCGGTACATTTATCCGGTACGATATAATAATAATCCATAGACACAGGCATATTGGGAGTATCAACAGCCACGGTATTGCCAGAATTTTGTCCTTTGTAAGTGCCTTTGAGTGCAGTTCCGTCAGCATATCTCCATTCATCACCCCCTTCATAAATTGCATTGTTGGGACATTCAGGTTCGCAGGCCCCACAATTTATGCACTCCTCTGTTATCATTATTGCCATTGTAATAATTTTTTATAATCAAATATTAATTTAATAATTCATTGGTTCTTTCTCCAATGATATTTTGTAAAACTCCCGAAACGTCTTTTTCGTTTTTCATCAGGTCTGCCATAGTTACCTTATC